>JBAXLO010000032.1:0-29541 GCA_037134755.1 Bacteroidota bacterium
TATAACGCCTTTCATTATCCATATAATGTCTTTCGTTGTTCATATAACGCCTTTCGTTGTCCATATAATGCCTTTCGTTATCCATATAACGCCTTTCATTGTCCATATAACGCCTTTCATTATCCATATAATGTCTTTCGTTGTTCATATAACGCCTTTCATTGTCCATATAATGCCTTTCGTTATCCATATAACGCCTTTCATTGTCCATATAATGCCTTTCATTGTCCATATAATGCCTTTCGTTATCCATATAATGCCTTTTGTTATCCGTATAATGCCTTTCGTTGTCCATATAATGCCTTTCATTGTCCATAAAATGCCTTTCGTTGTCAATATAATGCCTCTTCAAATGCCTTTAAATAATGAAGGGCAAGTAATTACGATATTTATTTATTGGATATTACTCATTCAAACTTAAATATTAAGAGTGTTGTATTAATTATATGGATGGAATTATCTTATAAATCTTTTTCAAAAGCACCTTTATCTAATACATTATAATAATTTACTTTAATAGAATCACATTCTTTTGACCATTTTAAAGATTGTGTTAAATAATTAGATGAATCGAAAATATATATTCCAGCATCAAACATCTTTGTAAGTTCACTAATTTTTACTTTAGCATTATGCGAAATGATTAGATAATCTACTTTTATTCGATTACCACTATAATTATTGATGATTGGTTTATTTATCAATACCATTCTAATATCTTTAATTTGAAAAAAGCAATCAATTTTAACAGGAGTATATTTACTAACATTTTTCTTATAATTAATAAACTCTTTTGAATAAGTTTGGATACCTAATTGCGAATAATTGTTTTCAAATTGAAAATTAAATTTTTCTTTATCAGTAATAACTATACTATCAGCAATTACTAAACAATGTTTGCCATCAATAATATTTATAGCTGTCAATTTATTAATATCATAAACTATAAATTTCTTTTGAGAATACTGTTGATAAGTCTTAAATGAAGAAAATGAAATAAAACAAATTAAAATAATTAAAGCAGGTAATAACATCTTCTTCATCTTCATTAAAATATAAAAAAGAAGAAACATAACAAACAGATAGAGTAAAACGCAACTAAATCCTGTAAAAGAGATAGAACGAGTGACTGCTATTGGTAAGGTTTCGATAAAATGAATGCTTGTATTTAATCCAAACAGAAGCCAAACAAGTAATTTTGTGATTAAAACACTTATAAACGAAAACCATGAAGTAATTAATACTGCGATACCGGTGAATATAATAGCGGCTACAAAAAAGAAAACAATAATATTAGTTATAAGAAAGAGATTGGGGAATTGGTGAAAATAATATAATGTTAAAGGTAAAGTAAAAAGTTGTGCTGCAAAAGAAAGAGCAGTAATCTGCCATAATTTATTTATTAAAAAATTAGTGGGTTTCCATAAAGAAGCAATCGGTTTTTGTAATAATAAAATGCCCGTAACTGCTAAATAAGATAATTGAAAGCCTAAATCAATTAAAAGATTTGGGTTGAAAACAAGAAAGATAATTGCTGATAGGCTTAGCAAGTTTAATGAGTTGAAATGTCGCCTATTCATCCTACCAATACTAACAAATGTAATCATTGTAGCTGCACGTAATACGGGCGAAGATAGTCCTGTCATTATTGCATAAAACCATATAAAAGATAGGATAAGTACTATTTTGAAGTGTTTACCATATTTGTAATTGTCAAGAAATCCTAATAAGAAATTTAACATTAAAAGTATGATGCCAACATGCAGACCGGCTACCACAAGAACATGCACCGCACCGCTGCCTTGGTATTCTCTGAAAAGTTCTGAGTCAATATGATCAGTTTGCCCTAATAATATTGCAGCAATAACTCCATACTCCCTACCAGTCATATTATTATCTTCAAATATCTTTAAAAGATGTTTTCTGAATTTAGAAGCTGAATGAAAAATGAAATTTCCTTTATTCTCTGCAACTCTTTTCCATTGTGTTTTCTTAATATAAGATTGATAATAGATGTATTTATTTGCTAAAAAGCTCCGATAATCGAATTCGTTTGGATTTAGAGGAGGTTTTACTGCAATAAATTGTGAATATATTAGAAGTTGATCTCCATAATTAAGGATATCTGACAAAGAATCTTTTTCAATATAAATAATTCCTTTACCATTTGATGATTCCCAAACGCCTTTTATATTAGATGCCTCAACTTTAACTATTGCCTTCGTAGAATTTTGTTTTACAGATATAGGTTCTATTATTTTAACCAAATATAAATCTGAATCAGATGGAATATTTCCGTAATAATTAGGGGCATTTCTAGTTGAGTTTGCTATAATAGTTAATTGGTAAGCTGAAATAAACAATAATACATTTAATATAAGCCCGACGATCCAATCATTCTTTCTTTTTATTATATAATTTGAAAAAATCAGTGCAAATAATATAAGTATAAATACAAAAACACAGCTTAAGAAAGAGACAGGAAGTGCTGTCTTTAGCCATATTGCAGAAGCAATTCCAAATGCAAAAGGCAATAGAAAACGGATGAAAGGAACTTTATTCCATTTAAACATTTATAATGTATATATAAATGCGAAATTACTACTTTATCTTATATAAATGGAGGTTTTTATTATTTAGTTTCTCGAATAATACTAAATAGCTTTATTAATAAATTTTTATAAGCTTAATCTAAATAAAAAACCCCGCCGCAAGCGACAGGGTTTTAAACCTTTTAAATATTATGATTAAATATTTTATTTGTTTAAAATAACTTTTTCAGTTGTAATATTATTGTTAGAATTAACTCTAATGAAATAAATACCATTTGAATAATTAGATAAATCAACAACTTTTGTGTTTTCAACTATCAAAACAGTTTTGCCAAAAACATCTGTAACTGTGATTTGTGATTTACCAGTTATACCTGAAATGTTAACAATACCTTTTGAAGGATTTGGATACATTTTAATGCTAACAGGTGAAGAATTATTTTCAGTTATTCCAGCAGCACTAAGTGGTACTTGAATTGAATTTAACACTTTTCCAGTAGCTTGATCAATAACAAAACCTACAAGACGTAAATTCCATGAATGTTGATAAGCAGGAATAGTATAAGTATAGTTTTGAGTATAAACAGTACCATCAACAATTGAAGCAGGAATACTACTAGCAGTTCCTGAAAATCCACCAAGTAAAGCGCGATTTACAAAATTATAATGCATATAATTAGCAGGGATAACAGCTGGTAAACTTTCGAATCCACCCATAGCACCTAAAGCATTAGCTGCATAATAATTATGTTGTTGAAAAGTAGTTGAATCTGTTGTTGGAGCAGCATCATCTTGCCAAGTTACATCCATTTCGTAAACAGCACCATCAATTCTCCAATCAACAGTACCAGTAGTAACAGGAGTAGCTTTAACATCAAAAGAAATAACACCAGCGGTATTAGTAACATTTGCAATATTAACATCAACAGGTGAAACTACTGCTTTTTGAGTAGTATAGCAAGCTGCTGCATTTGAAGGATCATCAAGTAAAGTACGGTCAACAATTATAGTTGGGTAACCTGTAAATCCAGGATATGCTCCAATTCCAGCATCCCATTCAGTAACAACCATTGGGTCTGCATTATGAACAGCTACACCAACCCAATCAGTAGGATGCGCAGTTTCCATTTGGCCCATATAAACGATACCTCTTACGCAGTAACCACACCATGTGCCAGTTGCTTCTTCACAAAATACACGTTTGGTAGGGATACTAGATAATACATTAACAGTTTTTGTTAAAACATTGTCAGTTGTATCACCATCAACACCACCATTAACATTTGATATGGTAACTTGAATAGCATGTTGTCCAACAGCTAAATTAGCAGGTATATTATGAGTAAATGTAGCAGTAGCTAAAGAAGCAATATTTGCGCCAGCAACTGAATAAACAGCAGAAGCAGCACCACCATCAACTTTGTAAGTTACATCATAAGATGTAATTGCATTTCCGCCATTATTAGCAATAGTACCTGTAACATTTGTATTTCCTGCAACTACATAGCTAGCAGTATTAATTGAACTTAGAGTTGCATTAATAGGAGATAATGATTTTACAACAACATCATCAACAGCTAATAGAAACTTATCATTTGAATTATTTCTCCATCCAATATAAACAGTTTGTCCAGCATAAGCTGATAAATTAACAGACATTGTAGTAGGAGTTGATGGAGCAGCAGTAACAGAAGACAATACTGTAGATGTCATAATGTTAGCAGCAGTTGGAGCAGTTGTCATAATTCTCAGCTCATAACCATCAGGATAAGCTGGATCTTGAGCAACTACAAGATATTGTACAACTGGGTTAGTTGCAGGAATAACAATTGCAGGAGTAAACATCCAGCGATTTGCAGTTGCAGCTGCAGTAAACCAAGATACTGACCATGCACATTTAGATGTAATCTGCATGCCAGCTTGTGCATAACAATTCCAAGCTTGATCATAAGGATGATTGGCTGTTAACGATGTACTCGGAGTTAACCCGTCTAAATTAAAAAGTGTCCATCCTGTTGGCATAGCACCATCTGCGACAGCATCAAAGTTTTCTTGAAATACGACCTGTGCTTTTAATCCGGTAAAAAGCACAACTAAGAATAAAAGAGTAAAAATCTTTTTCATTTGAATTTTTTTTATTACTATTATTAATTAATAAGTTAAATGTGAATTTTTGTATGTATTACAATAATTGTAATATTTTAAATCACGATGCAAATATATATATAAATTTCGACATAGGATTCCTTTAAATCATTTTTTATATCATTATTAACAGATATATTAGAATTAATCTGGTAAAATAGGAATAAATCATAAATATTTGTTAAAAACGCACTATAGTATAAAATAAATGTCTACTTTTACAGCTTAAAATAATATTTATAAACATAAAAATTAATACATGATGAGAAAATTATCTTTCGTTTTATTTGCTGTTAGTCTTTTTGCTTTTAATGCTTACAGCCAAACACCTAAATCACAAAGAGTGATTTTATGTGAAGAATTTACACAAGCAAGTTGTGGTCCATGTGCTGCTGACAATCCAGCATACAATGCTTTATTGAAAGCAAATCCTGGTAAAGTTGTTTCTATTAAGTATCAAACATCATGGCCTGGTGTTGATCCGATGAATGCTCAGACAGCTTCACAAGTTGCAACAAGAGTTACTTATTACGGAGTAACTGGTGTTCCAAATACTGTTGAAGATGGTAATGTTTACAATGGTATTCCTACAAGTTTTACACAAGCACTAATTGATGGCGAATATACAGTATCTTCTCCATTTACAATTTCAATTTCACATTATCTATCACCAAATTATGATTCAGTTTATTTGAAATGTTACATTACATGTACTACTGCTACTACTTTTGCAGGTCCCTTAAAAGGTTATGTAGTAATGACTGAAGACACTATTAGTTTTTCAACTGCGCCAGGGTCGAATGGAGAAAAGGTATTTTTTGATGTAATGAGAAAAATGTATCCAAGTGATGCAGGTGCTGATCTACCATTAACATGGGCTGTTGGTGATGTAGATTCAATTTTTGTAGCTGCTCCTATTCCTTCATACATTTATGATTTACGTAAAATGTCATTTGTTGCTTTTGTACAAGACAATTCAAACAAGCATGTAAAACAAGCAGCATATGAAGCTCCATTGCCAATTTCGAGTAATTCAAGTGTTACAGCAATAGCTAGTGTTCCAGCTATGCAATGTAATGTTAATCCTTTTACTCCTTCAGTTACTTTAAAAAACACTTCTACAACTGACACCTTATTTACAACTACTATTGTTTATTCTATTGATAATGGCACAGGACAAACTCAAGTATGGAATGGTGTATTACTACCAGGAACTACTACTTCTGTAACATTAACTGCTATTACTCCAACAGTTGGAGCTCATACTATAAGTGTTTATACAACTCCTTATTTAGGATCGATGAATTCAGCTACATTTAAATTTGTTATTGAATCTAATTTTGGTCCAGCTCCAATGGTACAAGACTTTGAAAGCGTTACTGCTTTTCCTCCAGCAAATTGGGTGTTAGATAATACAGGAGGTTCTAACTGGGTACTTGCAACTAATACTGCCGGTATAAGTGCCTTCGGTACAGGTTTGAAATCTTCTGCTTTTGCTTTCTATTCAATTCCTGCTGGAAACATTGGTTATATGTACAGCCTTCCTATGGATTTTACAGGTTTAAGTGTATTGAAGATGTCTTTTGTTGTTGCTTATGCTCAATACCAAGCTGAAAATGACAAACTTGAAGTTCAGGTTTCTACTAATTGTGGTACTACTTGGACAAGTTTATATAACAAGAGTGGTGCAACTCTTTCAACTGCTGCTGCAACTACTTCTTCATTTATCCCAACTGCTACTCAGTGGAGAACTGAATTAGTAGACTTTGCTTCTGTTGCCGGACAAGCTAATGTTTTAATTCGTTTTAAAGCTACAAGTGCTTATGGAAACAATTTATTTGTAGACAATATCAATCTTTCGACTGATGCAGGTATAAATGAAGTAGATTTAAATAACAATATTATGGTTAGCCCAAATCCTTTCAATGCTTCTTCTAACCTTACATTTAACTTGACTGAATCTAACGTTGTTAATTTAAAAATTATGAATGTTTTAGGACAACAAGTATTTGAAAGTAATCAAGGTAAACTTGCTTCAGGTAGTCATACTATTGTTTTAAATGGTGAAAACTTATCTTCAGGAATATATTTTGTTAACCTAACAATAGGAAACAAAACAATAACCAAAAAAGTATCTGTTAGTCACTAAGAAAAAGTATACTAATAATATTAAAAAGCCCGACTATTTTTAGTCGGGCTTTTTTTATGTAGATAAGGAAACTAATGAAGATGTGAAAAGAAGACCTTTTGATTATTTATCGGCCTCGAAATCTACTGCAAGGCTCCCCTTTAAATTAACTAACACCTTAATTGACTCTGGAGTCAGGAAGATATTCTCAATACTCAGATTCAATAAAGTTCCATTCAAAAGAATATTCTTTGTGAGGTGATTGTTTGTCAATTGAGACTGTATCATTTTACGACTTTCTTCCAGCTTATCTCCTATTGGCATCGTTAAACTCGGTTCGATCATCTTCACAAATGTACCATGCATCAACCAGTCAGCAGTCTTCAACAGCTTGTTCTTAGTTTCGATATCATAGTCTATATCTTTGATTTTAACAGTCTGTGTTTCCTGTTCGAAGACTGGGACACCTGTAAGATATATGGTTCCATTGATACTTCCTTTGAGGGTAGTGCCAATTACCATTTTATCATTGTTTCCAAAAACCTTTATATCCGTAACAGTAACAGTCTTTTTGCCCTGGGTAAATGTTTTACCTCTCAAATATTGCTTTGCCAATGAATCAGCGGATTTATAGGTAACCTCTGACATTAAATTAATAACAAAAGTATTATCAAAAGTTTTTGCCTGAACAAATTCAGGAAGAGTAGTGTTGATATTTTGTTTTGGCTCGTCGCCCATATAGGTTTCGATAATAGATTTAATACCTAAAGAAATCTTTAGTTTGCCATTCTGATTAATCAAAGGAGTTGCGGAGAACTGCTGTGGATTAAGTTTTAACCATAAATTATAAGTATCGGAGACTTTAATAGGTTTCTGCATGGTTACCCACATATCCTGCACGTATTTCTTTAAAGAGAAGTTCTGTTTTACAGCATTGTCAATCTCTTTTGTGAGCTTATCTTTGTTCGCTTTTAATATTATGCTGGCAACAGAAGTAATAGGAATGTCGACAGGTCCAACTTTCATAACGGGAGTGCTTAGCCACTCGAATCCATCAGAAGTAGTGACAGTTGTAAATGACCAATCTTTGTTGATAGTGAACTTTGTTTTGAATTTAAGTGCAATCTCAGCATTCACTTCTCTGTAATCGGACAAGGTAATGCCTAATTTACTAACTTTCCATCCAGCTTTAATCCATAGTTTTAAAGGGATTCTGTACCACATTCCATCATCAGAATAATTAAGTTTAAAATCTTCCTTTTTCCAGGCTTTTACCATGATGTTATCGTTATTATTATTTTCATAACTATCATCATTATAGATAAGACCTGTAAATTGTTTGTTAAGTTTGTTTTGGATGTCAATAATATTTACTGATAAAGGCAAATTAATTACCGAAGGTTTGGGAACATACTTAGGAACGTTGTATTCTTCTGAAGGTTTGGCAACTTTCATAGTGCTGCAACTACTAAAAGCTATAATTGATAACATCAACAAGCTGATGAACTTAAACTGATTAATTGTTTTCATATTTTTAATATTAATATTCAGCAAAAGTACTAAAACTTTTTTCATTTACTGATAAAGTAAGGATTGTTTTATCAAAAATATCATAATTATAGTATAAGATAAAAATATATTTGCTCCAAACATTCATAAAAAAAGCCTGACTTTGATTAGTCAAGCTTTAATATTAAGGTTAGATTTGATTGTATTTTATTTAATCAATTCAGCTATTTGCTGGATTTCCTGTTCATCGAATTTAAGATTGTTTAGAGCTTCTACATTATTCTCGAGCTGTTTGACTGAACTAGCACCTATCAACACCGAAGTTACGCGAGTATCCTTAAGCAGCCATGCTATTGACATTTGAGCAAGACTTTGCCCACGTTTAAGAGCAATACTATTTAAAGCTTTTATTTTGATAAGCAATTCAGGGGTAATACTTTCCTGTTTGAGGAATCCATGAGGCTTAAATGCTCTTGAATCTTCGGGAATACCCTTTAAATAGCGGTCGGTGAGGAGGCCTTGCGCCAAGGGAGAGAAACAAATGCAGCCCACTCCGTTACTTTCGAGCACCTCGAGTAAGCCATCGTCCTCAACCCACCGATTGAGCATCGAATAACTGGGTTGGTTAATCAATAGAGGGACACCCATTTGCTTTAGAATAGTAACTGCACGCTGCGAACGCTCACTATTATAATTGGAAACACCTATATACAACGCTTTACCTTGTTGATGTATCTGTTGGAGCGCTCCCATTGTCTCTTCCAATGGTGTTTCGTTATCCCAACGATGGTGGTAAAAGATATCAACATAATCCAAGCCCATTCTTTTAAGGCTTTGGTCGAGACTTGCTACAAGATACTTCTTTGAACCGAAGTTTCCGTATGGTCCTTGCCACATATCGTAGCCGGCTTTGGTTGAGATGATCATCTCATCGCGATAAGCAGAAAAATCATTCTTAAGTATCCTGCCAAAGTTTTCTTCAGCAGAACCCGGAGGAGGGCCGTAATTATTAGCCAGATCAAAATGAGTAACACCTAAGTCGAAAGCCTTGCCGACAATCGCTCTTCCGTTTTCAAATACATCAACTCCGCCAAAGTTGTGCCATAAACCAAGCGACACAGCAGGAAGTTTAAGCCCACTTTTGCCGCAACGGTTGTATCTCATTGAATCATATCTGTTTTTAGATGCACTATATACCATATAATTGTTGTGTTAAATTCTTTTCAAAGATACGTCTTTTATCCGAACAATAAATCATCTTACCAAAGAATAATAATTGCTTTTTTAAGATTCAAAAAGCATCTTAATTTTTAATAAATTTAGATGTAAACGCCTCCCCTTCTGCATCAATAACTCTCACAAAATAAACGCCGCTTCTTAAGTTAATAGTATTAATACTGAGATTACCTCCAGTATTAAAACTATTATAAAAAACATTCTGACCATAAACATCAATAATAAATACCTTATCATTAACACCTAAACCTTTAATACTTAAACTTTCTTTAACAGGATTAGGAAACAGGGTGATTTCTTTTTGAGATTGATTTAAAACATTAATACCATCAATGATAACAGTAATTTGCTGCTGCACACTATCTACACATGTATTTTTATAAGCAATAAGTCGGACAGGATAAACACCATTAGCTCCGTAAAGATGATTTGGATTGAGAGCATTAGAAGTATTTCCATCGCCAAAGTCCCAGGCTAGGCTATCATAATTTGCAGATAGATTGCTGAATGTAACACTGTTTCCTAATGCGTTAAAAGTAAAACCTGCATGTAAATTATAGATATTGATACGCCAGTTAGCAAAATGATTTAGCACAACTGCATCAACTATCGAAAAGAATATAAGAGCTGTATCTTGTTCGATGGTAGAATAATATGAACAAGCTGCAACAGAATCCTGAAAGATACCGGTATAAAAAGAAAGTGCTGTAAGATAAGAACCATAAACATTTGGGTGAACATCATTGTATGAGCCATGTAGAAGCAGATTTTGATGCATTGAATAATAGGCACGAGCACATTCGCCGGCAGGTATCATTTGCAGATGCAAAGCATCAGCCATCTTTGTAACAGAGTCTCGTATCATCGTTTGAACTCCAAAGTAAGTAGCATAATCTGTAGCCGAAGGAACTCCATAAGGTATCTGATATAGATATACTTTAGTGCAAGGGTTGTAATAATAAATAGAATCTAAAATAATTCTCGCTCTTGCAACAGTAGTATCCACAGGATTACTTGCACCTGCTGACTCGCCTGTGCCTGGTTGTATGACTATTATATCCCATTTGTTGTTACTAATTAAAGCATAAACATTAGGATCGACATAGTGGTTCAAAATCCCCGAACCTCCAGGAGCATACATGCTTACTGAAACCGGATGCTCTTTGCTATTAGCAATACTTCCAAAAATATAAGGCATATCATTAAAATAGGTAATGCTATTTCCAATGAATAAAACCTTAGTTGAATCAGCATTAGCTTTCAACTTGATTGTAATAAAAAACAAAAAAAATGAAAGAATAAGTACTTTTTTTGTCATGTAGATATTTGAAAATTGTTATTTAATTTGATTTTTCACTAAAGACAAAAAGAAAATGGATTTGGTTGTATGAAGAGTAAATATTCTCTTAATGTTTTTTGTTAAATTCCATAATATTCAGTTGTAAAGCTAATATAATTAAGCCTTCAGCATTATCTTTTTATCTGCCTGGTCTTTTTTAACAGCTTATCTTTGCCATCGGTAAGCCACTCTAAAGAGAAACTTACAAACACATTTTCCTTATAATCATCTTTCTCGAAAAATAAACCTATGTTACCGTTTTTAAGAATGGTAAGTGATGAGTAAGCGGCACTTCCGGCATAAATTTGTTTGCCTTCTGTCCATGTATTACCTTCGTCGTAGCTTATACGCACACACAAATTCTTGCGTCCAACTTTGGTTTTGACATTAGTAAAAAGCAGCCTGTTCTTATCATCACCGTTGGCCACAGAAGTATAGCGGATAAAGCCCGCATTACAACCTGGGTCGATAAGATTAGAATCGGTTTTGGTTTGCCATGCTTTGCCTTCGTCCATGGAAGTGTAAATATACCTGATGCCCGACTTGTTGACTCTGGAATTAATCATCCAGGAGCCGTCGTTCAGTTCAACGATTTTCGATTCATCTACAGGGTTAATTGGCTTATCTATAACAAACCATGTGTTGCCATGATCGCTGCTGCCAAAAACATAAATACCTCGTTTTATATTAGCCATTGTGTGCAAAAGTTTGCCTGATTTGGTCTGAATACCTCCACCCGACGTCATAAACATCCAGTCGTTGTGCCATTCAGGCTTGCTAATCTGTGAAGTAATGTCAAGAGGAGCGCTCCATGTTTTGCCGTTGTCCTTACTTTTTATAACATAAAGATAATATATATTATGCTCTTTGATATGATTCATATAATTGTAGAACAAAAAGATTTCTTTGGTGATATTATCTACAATCATCGAAGGATCAGAGGCAGAAATCCCGTAAGGATAGTCAACAATTGTCTTGATAGCCGACCAGCTTTTGCCGTTATCATTACTAATACGAATGGCAATGTTTGAATTCATATTGGTATTAAGATCGCCACAATCGTGAACCCTTTCGTCGATAACAGCAACTAGATTACCGTTGGGAGCAGTCACAATAGCAGGAATGCGATAACAAGCCACGGTGTCTTTCATCGAAGTGTTGAAGAGATCATGGTATTCAATAATTCCTTTAGCTATCTTTGGTTTATTGTCTTGAGCTTTAGCTGTGTTTATAGCTAGTAGCGACAGGATAATAATTGTTGTTTTAAAGTATTTGACTAGTTTCATTTTGTTTTTTATTTGTATAATGACTAAAATATTTGGTAAAATTACGAAATATATCAATGCAGCGTAGCTGCGATCTCTTTGTAGCAAATAGCTATCCTCTGAAAACACAAAACCGCATAGCGGTGACCTATTTAATTATATTAAACCATAAAACTACACATAAAGGTATAGAAAAATCATTACCTGCACGTCATTATAAATTGATACCGGAAAATGAAAAAGCTATCGAAATAGGTAAAGAAATACTTAAAACCGTTCACGTACTTTAAGTTTTTTACAATATATATAATAAGAAGCCCCATTATTACGAATTAATAATGGGGCTTCTTTTTTTATAGAAATATATTATTTAAGAATATCAAGACTCCCTACCAACTTCACCATCTCCATCGCTTCTTTTACATCATGAACTCTTAGTATAGAAGCACCTTTCATCAAAGCAACAGTATTTAAAACAGTAGTCCCGTTAAGGGCATCTTCGGGTTTGCAATTAAGCACTTTATTAATCATTGATTTTCGAGATACACCTGCAACGATTGGGATGTCAAACACTTTAAATAAATCAAGTTTGGATAAGATTTCATAATTATGTGCTATTGTCTTACCAAAACCAAAACCGGGATCTATAATAATGTCATTCACACCTAAGCTTCTTAACTTATTAATCCTTTCAGAAAAATAAAAGATAACTTCTTTAATAACATCATCATAAACAGGCTCTTTCTGCATCGTGTCAAGAGTTCCCTTAATATGCATTAATACATAAGGCACCTTAAGTTTGCCTATAGTATTTAACATATTATCATCAAAAGTACCACCCGAAATATCATTGATAATATCAGCACCATTATCTATAGCTACCTCAGCAATCTTTGAATGATAAGTATCTACAGATATTATTATATCCGAAAACTCTTTCCTAATATTCTTTAAAGCAGGCAACAATCTTTGAATTTCTTCTTCAGTATTTATAATAAGAGTCCCCGGACGAGTTGAAGCTGCTCCAATATCAATTATATCAGCTCCATCCTGCAGCATTTGAGCAGTATGTTGCATATATTTATTTACAGAATTGTATTTGCCACCATCATAAAATGAATCGGGAGTGATGTTTAAAATGCCCATTATTAAGGGCTTTACAAAAATAATTAAATTACCTCTACAATTAAGGCTTTTCTTTTCTGAAAAAATAGTACTTTTAGCACTTGAAATTTGAGTATTCAATTTGATTAATTTTAATTGAAAATAATTCTGCTAAATTACTAAAAATATGGATAGAACAACACAAGAATTCGAAATAATTATAAAAAAATGTCGCGATGTTTTCGAATCAAAGATGAAAGATTATGGAAGTGCATGGCGTATTTTACGTACTTCTTCCTTAACTGATCAGATATTTATCAAGGCAAGTCGCATACGAAATATAGATGATAAAGGTGTAAACAAAGTGGACGAAGGTATTACTCCTGAGTTTGTTGGCATAGTTAATTACTCTGTAATGGCTTTGATACAATTGGAATTGGGTAATAAAGATAAGCTTAACCTAACTCCCGAAGAAGCATTAAGCTATTTTGATAAACATATTTATGCTTCAAAAGCATTGATGGAAGATAAAAATCATGATTATGGTGAAGCTTGGCGTGATATGCGTTTGAGTTCGTTAACTGATATTATATTAATGAAGCTATTGCGAATAAAGCAAATCGAAGATCATGATGGAAAAACTTATGTTTCCGAAGGTTTAGATGCTAATTATATGGATATAATAAATTACTCTATATTTGCGTTGATTAAATCAGAAATAAATCACTAAACATATTAATAAGTAAAATAATAATAGAATAAAAATGAAAATAGTTAGAACTTTTAGCAGGATATTAGTCGGACTGGTATTTATGTTTTCCGGCTTCGTAAAAGGTGTTGACCCACTAGGGACAGCATATAGAATGATAGACTATATGGAGGTGCTAAAGCTGCACAGCCTTATCCCTTTGGCTTTAACATTGTCAATATTATTATGCGCCGCCGAATTTATACTTGGGTTTTTATTAGTAACTAATGTTAAAATAAAAATAGTATCATGGTTTACCTTACTATTCATGTCGTTCTTTACTATAGTTACCTTCTTTGATGCTACAAAAAACCTGGTTAAAGACTGTGGTTGCTTTGGTGATGCTGTAAAACTTACCAACTGGCAAACATTCTACAAGAACATAGTTTTAATGATATTTACATTGATTATTGTTTTTGGTAGGAATAAAATAAAGCCATGGTTTAAGAACAAGACAGAGTATATTATTATCGTAACAGCTTCAATATTGTTTATTTGGTTTTCGGTTTATAATTATCGTAACTTACCGATGCTTAACTTCCGCCCATGGAAAGAAGGTAACAAAATGTTGCCAGATAATCCTAAACCTATTAAATATTATATCGCTTATAAAAATAAAAAGACAGGCGAGAAAAAGGAATGGGAATCCTCAAAGATACCTTATCAAGACACAACTTTTGCTACTAACTGGGCGTATGACACTACTCGAATCGACAATCCTAATATTTCTTTATTAAATGGTTTCGCGATATTAGATACTTCAAGTGCTGATATGACCGAACATTTTGTTAAGAATCCGGAGTTTCAGTTTTTATTGGCTGTTTACGATGTAAACAAAGCTAATAAAAAAGTGTTTGAAAAGATAAATCAATTTTATGCCAAAGCTAAAGCTAAAAATATATCTTTTATTATACTTACAAGCAGCCCTAAAGAAGATGTTGCCAAGTTTAAGAAAGAAATTAATGATCCCGGCTATGAATTTTATTTCTCGGATGATACTTCTTTAAAGGCAATGATTCGCTCTAATCCGGGCTTGGTTTTATTAAGGAAAGCTACAGTGCTAGGACAATGGCATTGGCGAAACATACCTGACTTTGACAATTTAGATTTACAAAAGTTAGAGAAGAAATACGTTAAATAATCTATATCTAACAAAGATAGAACTAAAAGGAGCTGTTTCATTAATTGAAACAGCTCTTTTTGCTTTGTATTAATCCTATCACATTATTTATACAATATATTATATATAGCCATCATCATAATATTAAAAAGATTTTTTTAATTAAATATGCAAACAAACAAAAAGGGAAAGTATTTGGCATGAGAAACTATTATTACAATTATTATATAAATGCAATTAATTAATAAGAGTTCTTTCATACTTTACAAATTAAATCGCAACATTTCAATAATTCATTATTATCTCAATCAATAAGTTGGATCACTTCATCAATCTATTTAGCAATACTAACAGCAAGCTAATATGTATATTCAATAACTTAAATAAGCCGCTAAACATGTTGAATGGAATGCTGAATAAGTTGAGCAAACCTTTATTTTTGCTCAAAAAAGCTTACTTTAATAAAGAACTACCTTCCCTTGACAAAGAACTACTTTCCCTTAACAAAGAACTACCTTCCCTTACTTTTGGGTATGTTTATGGCATAATATACTGATTATATTATATTACAATAACATTTCATTAAAATAACATTAAAAAAATTATTAAACCACATAATCGGTTTTCCAAGAAAACGACAAAGACAAATGTCGAAATAAATACTAAAACTGACTCCAATCAAAGCAATAAATATTGTAATAATACTATAAAAACAATTTTTAATGATGAAGTGAATGTAAAAAGTGAAGAAGTAACTTTAAATATTATCTAAATAAAACAAAACTGTTAAATAACTAATAATATGTGTAATAAGTATGCATTTTTAATTAAATTCTTAAAGCTTTTGTAAAGTTATTGTAAATAAATTGAATTTATTTTTATTTCCATACAACCATAATAGACTTTTATGTATCTTTGTATTAAATTTGAATTAATAATAATTTTAAATATAACACAAATGAAAAAAACAATCTTTACTTTTTTAGTTATAATGTTTACAGCATTTCTTTTAAATGCTCAAGCATTATATTTTGTTGGTGGTTATGTAACCAACTTAAATGGAGGAGCAATCTCTAATCATAATGTATATGTATGGTCAGATAGTACTTCTTCTTATTCTTATTATAATACTGTTGTAACAAATGACAACGGTTATTATAGTTTAAGTATTAATGATTTGCCAGGTAGTGGCACTTTAGTTACTTTTCATGTAGCTACTTATGATTGCCAAGGAGCAATCCATGAAATAAACATTACAAATACTAATCCACAAAACACAGTTAATTTTAGTATTTGTAATAATGATGCTACGAATTCATGTCAGGCGGGATTCTATTTCTATCAAGATTCATTAAACGTTGGAAGTAATGCTTATCATTTCATTAACACATCAACTACTACATACACAGGCTATACAATCAGTTATTCATGGAGTTTTGGTGATGGAACTACATCAGCAGATGTCAACCCAACTCATGAGTTTACTGCCGGTTCTGTAGGAACATATAATGTATGTTTAACAATGAAAGTTAAGTTAAACGATTCAGTTATTTGTGATAATTCTAGTTGTGCGACTATTCAAGTTGGAAACACATCTAATCCATGTCAAAACTCATTCACATTTACCAGTCAAGGTCTTACCTATACTTTCCATGGAAATATTAATTCATCTAATCCAACAACATACCATTGGAGTTTTGGCGATGGAACAGCAGCTGAAGGTCAATTTGTAACACATACATTCACATTAGCTCCTTCAGGAACAAGTGAATTTACAATATGCTTAGTAACTGCATCTACTGACTCAAATAGCAGCGTATGTCACGACACAACTTGTCAGTCGATAACCATGTCAAGTACAAGTGGCACCATTATTCAAGGTTACGTATATGCCGGTAATGAAGTAGCTCATTCCGGATATGTTGAATTATATCAAGCAGGCGATTCCACTATGGCTTATAGTTTATTTGCTACTATCCCTCTAGATTCTTCAGGATATTTTGCTTACAATTAAGTTAGTGTTCCACCGGTTACACCTACTTTTATTATCAAAGCTTTCTTAAATACAACTTCTCCTCAATATCCTCATTATTTCCCAACATTCTTTGTTAGTACTTTAAATTGGTATAATGCTGCAACAGTAACTCCTTCGTCAAACAGTGAATTTCATTACATTTATTTAGTTGCAATTCCAACAAACCCAACAGGTGACGGTACTATTGGAGGAAATGTTTCAGGCAATGGTAAATCAATAGCAGTTTCGGGTGCAGAAGTTATATTAATGGATGCTACTAATAATCCTTTGGCATATAAATTAACTGATGCTAGTGGCAATTATTCTTTCACCAATTTGGCTTTGGGTACTTACAAAGTAGTTGTAGAAATACTAGGAAAGAATTGCACCATTGCTACAATTACTATAAGTACAGGTAATCAAAATGCTAACAGCACTAATTTTATTGTAACCGGAGCAAACATTACAGCATCTGTTGAAGAATCAATCTGGTTTACAAATCATATAAGTGATGTATATCCTAATCCTTCAAATGGAAATGCAAGTATAGATTTCTCATTACTTAAATCAAATAAGATTTCTATAAAAATATACAATAACTTAGGCCAATTGTTATTAACAAATGATAATGAATACTCAATAGGTTCTCATAAAGTAAAACTTAACACTAACCAACTTAGTGTAGGAATCTATACAATTGAGATATCAGCAGAAAATTCGACAAGAATTATCAAGAAGTTTGTAAAAACAAAATAATTTAATTCTGTTTTTGTCAGAAGAGCTGTCTTAATATAAAGGCAGCTCTTCTTTTTCGTTAACATTTTTAGAAGTTAACTCTAATAAAAAATTGTGACGATATAATCATTTACTAACACTTCTTTTTAAATTCAATTAATTGAAAACAGAAATTGAACAGACTTTTGAAATACCAATAGATGAGCTTAATTTAGTTGAGGGATGTCTGAAAAAGAATCGCTCATTTCAAAAGAGTTTATACTATAAGTATTGTGATGCTATGTTTTCAATTGTATATAGAATGTTAAATGATTATGAAGAGGCAAACGATGTGTTACAAGAGGCATTTCTGCAGGTATTTCTTAAAATGGATCAATTTAGAAGAGAGTCATCTCTTGGAGCATGGATCAAAAAGATTGTAGTAAATGTTACTCTTAGACATCTTAAAGAAAGGAAAATATTTGAAACTTTTGAAAATAATGCACAAGATACTGTTAGTTTCATCCCTGATACTATTGATGGTGCAATTTTAGAAAAAATAATACTTGCACTTCCTGATGGATATAGAACAATATTTCTACTTGTAGAAGTTGAAGGATACAAACATAGAGAAGTAGCTGAAATGCTGAATATCTCTGAAGGAACTTCTAAATCTCAGCTATATTATGCAAAAAAATTACTGAAGGAAAAACTGAAAAACGAATATCTATAATGAATACTATTTCAAATAACAACTGGTCGAATCTACCCACTCATAAGCCAAATCCGGACTTATGGAATAGTATTGATACAAATTTAGACCTTGAAATGATATCTCAAAACATTGATACTCTTCCAAAGCACACTCCTAAAACAGGATTATGGAATTCTATTAATAGAAGTTTGCTCTTTAATCAATATATTAAATATATTTATATTTCTGGAGCAGCTTTAACAATAGCTATAACACTTTTTATTTTAATTCCAAACAAAGAAAAGACTACTAAAACAGTTGCTATCAATACTATTAATCTTAATTCTGAATTGTCAAATAATGACAATAAAACTATTATTAAAAAGGACGACCCAACTAAAGATATCGATAATAATAGCTCATATGATAAAAATAAAGAAGTTAAAACAATTTCTTATAGAAAAGATATTGCACAGAATAATTCACAATCAATTGCCCCTTATAAATCATTAAAAGACTCTAAACGAACTTCAGAAAGCCAAACAATAATAGAAAAAGAAGATAATAATATTAATAAGGAAGTTATTAATAGAGAACAAAACAAAACACATATTAAAGAATTAGAAGAAACTACTAAAACTAATCAAAAAGAAATTACTAATAAATCTGATGATAAATATTTAGTTAATGATAATATTAAATCAAAAGAAGAATATATTATTGAAACAAAACAAGAGATTAACACTTCTGATTCTTCTAGTAAATTAGTTGAAATATTAAAAGAGGACAATACAGAGGGAACAAAGACACCTTTATCAAAACTTAACATAGCAAAAAGTAGCCCCGAAAAGAATTGGTATTATAGTATAGGTATTGATTATTCTTATAATGTTATAAATAATGAAAATAAGTTTACTTATTCAGATATTAAGAAGTTAAATCAATATTGTATAACAGGTAAAATAACTTATGCCAACTGGATACTTCAAACAGGTCTTAATTACAGTAGTTTCACTGATAATACAAAATATATTGCTGATATTAGATTAAATAAATATATTACCTATAATTATGTTGACTCTGTAATTTATTCCCCTTCCGGGAATATAAGTCAGTATGTAACCCATCCGGTTACAGTTAATAATTATAAAGACACAACTCAAAGCTTTTTAACTAGCAAAAAGTATTCGATGTTAAGCATTCCATTATTAGTTGGATATCAGTGGAGAATTAATAAAGTTGCTCTTACGTTGAAAACAGGCATACAATGCTCTTTGATAATTTCCGAAAAAGAAGAACTTCAACAACAAGGAACAAATATGACTCTATTAGAACTATATCCTGTAGAAGCAATTATCAGAAAAACTAACTGGGCAGGAGTTGTGTCAATTGAATTAGGATATAATTTTCATAAACATTTTGGAGTTTCATTGGAGCCAATATTACAGTATTATTTCAATGCTATGTATAGAGAAATGGATTCCAACACTGGTTTGCCTTATACTATTGGTGTTAAAGCAAACTTATTTTATAACTTTTAAAAAGAAACAATCATGAAAAGATTAGTTATAAGTATAATTTTGGGATTTATATTCATTAATACTTATACACAAAACCCAATTTACAATAATTATAAATGGGAATGGGCATATACTTCTAATAATCTAGGTGTAATAAACAACCAATATGCTACATCTATTGCAGTTGATAATGCAAATGATATTATTATGGCAGGGACTTTTACTAATTATATTAATACAATTGGGACTAATAACATTCAGTTATACAACAATGACTCTTCTGGTACAAACAGAACCTTTTTTATTGCTAAATATAATCAATTTGGAAGTGTAATCTGGGTAAAGAAAGCTTCATGTATTGGAGGAAGTATTTCTAACAAAGTAGCTGTTGATAGTAGCGGAAATATTTATGCTACCGGCTACTTATATTCAAACAACCAAACTGTTTCATTTGATGGAATCACTACTTATACTTATCCGGTAAATGGAATAGGTCAGTCTTTTCTTGTTAAGTATTCTCCTGAAGGAATTACACAGTGGGCATTAATTATTAAAAATACTAATGCAGTTATTGATAGTATTACAGCTTTAAAATGGGATCCAATAACAAATTCAGTTATAATTGGTGGCACATTCTATGGTGATACTATTAAAATTGGAGATTATTCATTAACTAATTCATCTAATAATTACAGTTCATTATTCTTAGCTAAGGTTTCATCTCTGGGTACTGTTGATTGGGGGACTAATACAAAAGGCAACATTAACCTTTCATATATTAATGATATTACAACCGACAATACTGGAGCTATCTATTTTGCTGCAACATTTACCGGACAAGCTGTATTATTCCCAAATGGTGATACGGTTATTAACTACAATCAAAATAGCTATAATACATATTCTGATGGCTTGTTTGCTAAGTTCAGTTCTACTGGCGTTTATCTATGGGCTCGAAAAGGATACTGCAATCTATCTGATGGAATCAATACAATATCATACAATAACAAAACTAATAGTATTATTATAGGTGGTTATTTCACTACTCAAATTTTGTTTAATTCAGGCTCATCGTTTACTGTTAATGGACAAAATTATTTTGCTGTCTATGACTTGCTTGGGAATATAAAATCTGCTAAAGCATTTCCAGCTTCGATAAATAAAATAACTTGCAATAGCAACAGTCCCTACTTTACAATTGGAGGTTCATTCAATACAGATTCCCTTATATTAGGAAGTATCACTCTTCATAATTTAGGATATACTCCGAGTGCAATTAATTCAAACATGTATTTTGCAGATTATGACACTTCGGGTATTGCTCAAAAGGCTATTTCAGCTGGAGGGAGTGGATCAAGTACTCTTTATGATCTTTTTGCAGATGATTCATGTCAGGTATATTCTTGTGGTAGTTATGGCAGTCCAATAAATTTTGACTCAATGCAGTATTCTTATAATGGCATTTGCTTTTTTATTGCTAAACTCGACACATTAAATTCCATTCTTCCTCCTATTGTTCCTAAATATAATATAGGAGGTACTGTTTTTGCCAATCTTCTTACTAGTGATCTTGCAAATGTCTATCTTTTTGACTCTATTAATACTATTGTTGATTCTTGTAATATTGATTCATTTGGGTTTTATAACTTTTATCAGAAGCCGGCAGGCAACTATAAGGTTAAAGCTTATTTGTTATCAAACTCCTCTTTTATTAATGATTATACTCCAACTTATTTTACTAATAGTATCTTATGGAATACTGCTGATACTATTAAATTAACTACCAATAAATGGAGTCAGGACATACATCTTAAGGCTTTAAACTTAATTACAACTGGACAAGGTAGTATTGATGGAACAGTAACCGGTTCAGGAAAAGGATTACTACCCAATGTTGAAGTATTGTTACTTGATACTGCTAATCACCCTTTAGTATATAAATTTACTGATGCGAATGGCGTATTTAAATTTAGCAACCTAGCCTATGGTAAGTACAAGATTTACCCTGAGATAGCCGGAAAAACAACTACTCCGGATATTATTACTTTAGATGCTTCCAATCCATCGGTTAATAACATCAATTATATTGTTTCCTCAACAACTATAACTCTATCAATAGTCGATAATCAAGAGCCAATAGGAAAGTTAAGTAATATTTATCCAAATCCTGCTACAACTGATATTATAATTGACTTCACACCTAAAAGATTTGGAGATTATCAATTTGTAATTTTAAATACTTTAGGGCAAATAGTTTATTCAGAAACATATTCTTTAAATCATACTTTAGAAAAAGTTAAGATTAATACTGTTTCATTTCCAGCTGGATTGTTCCAATTAGTTATCTCAGATAATAGTAATAATAAAACTGTTAAACGGTTCATTAAAGCAAAGTAATTTACACCTCCCCAAATTGTTTTACTTCTTAATGAAATACATATTCATAAATCTCTTTCTAAAAAAGAATTTAACATCTTAAAGAATCTCTTTTACATTGCTCAACTTAATTATTATAGAAGTCCTCCCTGTTTTACACTAGAATTCATTTTATAAATCTTTATACAAAGCCATATTAAACTTGCTTCTGATAAATTAGGGAATATTTAACATTAATTTTTTCTTAATAAGTCGAAAAATTAAATAATAAAACTTATCTTTGCAGCTTATTAGTAGAATAATAATTGTTCTAAAAATCACAAGTTTAAATAATAAAAGGAGGAAGTTTTAATGGCAAAAGAAATTAAACAGAAGAATGTTTACCTATTTGGCGATAAATTTGCCGATGGAAAAGCAGATATGAAGAATCTGTTAGGTGGTAAAGGTGCAAATCTTGCAGAAATGAGTTTGATTGGTGTTCCGGTACCTCCGGGATTTACAATTACTACTGAGATGTGTACTGAATACAACCTACATGGAAGAGATGGAGTTATTAAACTCATCAAAAAAGAAGTTGAAGCAGGTATAGCCTTTACCGAAAAGATAATGGGATCAAAGTTTGGCGACAAAAAGAATCCTTGTCTATTCTCAGTTCGTTCAGGAGCAAGAGCTTCTATGCCGGGCATGATGGATACCATTTTAAACCTTGGCTTGAATGATGAAGTTGCGGAAGGTTTAGTTAAGAAATCTGGTAACGACAGATTTGTATGGGATTCATACAGAAGATTCGTTCAGATGTATGGTGATGTTGTAATGGGGTTAAAACCTGAATCAAAAGAAGATATTGATCCTTTTGAAGAAATCATTGAACATCTTAAAGAGAAGAAAAAAGTAACTGATGATTCTCAGTTAACTGCAGATGATTTTAAAGAATTAGTTAAGCTATTTAAGAAAGCAGTTAAAGATAAAACCGGTAAAGACTTTCCTACCGACCCATGGGAACAACTTTGGGGTTCTATCATGTCAGTATTTGACAGTTGGATGAACGAACGTGCTATTTTTTACAGAAAACTTAATAATATCCCTGCTGAATGGGGTACTGCCGTTAATGTTCAGGCTATGGTTTTCGGTAACATGGGACTAACTTCTGCTACAGGTGTTGCTTTTACACGTGATGCAGGTACTGGTGAAGATATTTTCAATGGAGAATATTTAATCAATGCTCAAGGTGAAGACGTTGTTGCCGGTATTCGTACTCCTCAACAAATAACCATTGAAGGTTCTATCAGATGGGCTAAATTAGCTAATGTTACCGAAGAAGACAGAGCTAAAAACTTTCCTTCATTAGAGGAAACAATGCCTAAATTATATAAAGAACTTAAGAAAACCCAACAGAAACTGGAAGATCATTACAAAGATATGCAGGATCTTGAGTTTACTATCCAAGATGGTAAATTATGGATGCTACAGACACGTAACGGTAAACGTACCGGTGCTGCCATGGTAAAGATTGCTGTTGATATGCTTGATCAGAAAATGATTGACGAAAAGACTGCCATCTTGCGTGTTGAGCCTAACAAATTAGACGAGCTTTTGCATCCTGTTTTCGATACTACTGCTATTTCTAATGCTAAAGTTGTAGCTAAAGGTTTACCTGCTTCTCCGGGAGCTGCTACAGGTCAGATTGTTTTCCATGCTGACGAAGCTGAAGAATGGGCAGCTAAGGGCAAGAATATTATCTTAGTTCGTATCGAAACTTCTCCTGAAGATTTAAAAGGTATGAACGTTGCCAATGGCATCTTAACTGCTCGTGGAGGTATGACTTCTCACGCTGCTGTTGTTGCACGTGGTATGGGTAAATGCTGCGTGTCAGGTGCAGGTGCTATAAAAATTGATTATAAGAAAAGAACATTAGAAACCGGTGGCATAAAATTTAAAGAAGGTGATTGGATTTCTTTAAACGGTAGCACAGGTGAAGTTTATAATGGCAAGATAGAAACCAGAACTCCTGAATTAAGTGGGGATTTTGGCAAGCTGATGAAACTAGCAGACAAAAATTCTAGAATGTTAGTTCGTACAAATGCTGACACTCCTCACGATGCAAAAGTTGCAAGAGAATTTGGAGCTCAAGGTATTGGTTTATGTCGTACTGAACATATGTTTTTCGAAGGTATTAAGATTAAAGCTATGCGCGAAATGATTTTAGCTGATGATGAAGCTGGTCGTCGTGTTGCTTTAGCTAAATTGTTACCTATGCAGCGCGAAGATTTTGAAGGTATTTTCGAAGCTATGCACGATCTTCCTGTAACTGTTCGTTTATTAGATCCACCGCTACACGAATTCGTTCCTCACGAAGAAGAAAATCAGGCAGAAATGGCTAAAGAAATGGGCATTAGTGCTGCTGAAGTTAAAGCTAAAGTTGAGTCATTACATGAGTTCAATCCAATGTTAGGTCATAGAGGTTGCCGTTTGGGAAACACTTATCCTGAAATTTCAGAAATGCAAACACGTGCTATCATCGAAGCTGCTTTAGATCTTAAGAAAAAAGGTATTGTTGCTAAACCTGAAATCATGATCCCTTTAACAGGAACATATAAGGAAATGAAGATGCAGGAAGACATTGTTAGATCAACTATCGAAACCGTTTTCAAAGAACGTAAAGATAAGATTGATTACCTTGTCGGAACAATGATTGAAGTTCCAAGAGCTGCTCTTGTTGCTGATAAAATTGCTGAATCTGCTGAATTCTTCTCTTTCGGTACTAACGATTTAACACAAATGACCTTTGGTTATTCAAGAGATGACGCCGGTAAATTCTTACCTGTTTATTTAGAAAAAGGTTTACTAAAGAACGATCCATTCCAGATATTAGATCAGGAAGGTGTTGGACAGTTAATTAAAATGGCTATTGAAAGAGGAAGAAGTACACGTAAGAAACTTAAAGTTGGTATCTGCGGCGAACATGGTGGCGAACCAAGTTCTGTTGAATTCTGCCACACTGTAGGTATGGATTACGTAAGTTGTTCACCTTTCAGAGTTCCTATTGCTCGTTTAGCTGCTGCTCAGGCTGCTCTTAAAGAAACTAAAAAGACTGTTAAGAAAGCTACCGCTAAAAAGAAATAAGTCATTTCTCTTTTAAACTAAATTATCTTTATTCATTTTAAAGATAATCTCAATAAAAAAGACCTCTTCTGCATGTTGCAAAAGGGGTCTTTTATTTTATTAAGTATTAAATATAGAATCTTATTTTAATTGTTAATTCTTAATTATAAATTCTTAATTGTTAAAAACTATTCAATTATCAAAGTAATAATCTCATATCCTGACAACTTTACACGATTAATCTTTGCACCCTTTTCTTCAAATGGATTACTAATATACATTGAGCTTAAATTCTTGGTCAGAGTAATGGTAAAATCTTCCGGTACACTACTGGTATTATATAATCTTACAATATATCCATTGCCTTTTGAAACAGGCTTAATGTAGCTTACAATTACATTAGTTGAATTAACATTAAATGGAGCTACTATCTTCTGTTGACTCTTGTCAACTTGCTGAAGTAGGAGTGGTTGACTTCTTTCAACACCATATCTTGAAACCTGTGATTGATTATAAATTCCATGAGGATACAAAGAATAATTATAAGTACTTACACCACCTTGATCAGCTTTGTAATTGGTGTACCAGTAATTATTCATCACATACGAATACATTGTAGTAGAATAGTTTTGAACTGTTTTCCAGTCAAGATTATTTGAAGTCGGTAATTCGCTGTGAAGCTCGCCTACTTCAACTAATGGCGCTTCATTTACAGTCCAGGTAATACCATAATCCTGATTGGATACATCAACCCATCGTTGCACAGAATAATAATCCTTACATGAACCCGCTAACTGATTAAATTCAGGAGATATCACACCAAAACCAAGATCCATTCTTACTTGTCCACTTGGCACATTAAATGGATAGCCAAAATGAACAGATTCTTTTGAACGAATTGCTTTTTTATCAATCGTATTAATAATATCAACTCTATTTATACCATTAATCATTCTTATTTCTCTCTGTAACTTATTACAACCCGGCGCTTCCGACTCAATAAAGAGAGAAGCTACAAGCGGTCCGTTTTCTTTTATCTTAATTGTTGTATTCCCATTACCTTTTACATATTTAGGATCAAAACCATCAACATATAGATATTCATTCAAACCCATTTCTTTTGTATTATCCACAAGTTCTGTATTCGGATACTTAATTTTAAAGCTCTTAATACTTCCTGTTTTAGCATTTAAAGTCAATTGAAAATCATTGTTTGCAATTGTATTATTATCTATTTTAAGATCGCCTTTAAATGTTGATTTACCGGCTTCTATATTAAACCTTTTTGAACTTAATGCAGGAACTTTATCAGCAATAAAAGCTAAATCTCCATTAGTTAAACGCTGTGAAGGAACAACAATCCCACTTTCATTTTTAACAATATCACCAACAGAACTCTGCGATGCAGGAATTACAACCATATCTGTACGATTCCATGAGTTGGTATTAATTACATCAAAATAATTTGACTTATCAACATTCGGAATTATATTTTTAGAAATATCATTCATTTGATTAGCTGCATCAATTGAATATTGCCCTTTAATTTTCCATTGATCTATTGCCATCTTATTATCCGGCTCACTTGTACTGTTCCATGCACCCCATGTGTGTTCGTCAAACAAAAGTATATTCTTCCATGCATTATAGAACTTATTAGTATTATATTTCTTAGGCTCAATTAATGAGTAGATAGCTTCCAATTGAACAAGCTTTTCCGATGTATTTCTTACAACTCCAAGTTCATAAGCAGTAGAGGCTGCACCATCTTCCCAATATGGAGTTATTTCTCCTGAAAATGAAGGGATATTCGCACCATAAGTCTTCTCAAACTTATCAAAAAGTTCATCTGATGTAGCAATTACAAACTTAGGCGAAACATAATTCTCATTCCATGTCTTAACATTATCTGATAGTTCAGGGTCGGTAGTACCATTATCACCGTTTACAGTATGTCGTAGATGAACAATTTCGTAAGGATAATTTATCTTATCAAGCCATTCATCATACTTGCACAAGCTTTTAAGATAGTCCAGTCTGTTTGGATTATTTACAGTTATACCATTAAAAAAAGAACCATATCCCCAACCAGTCATCCAATAAAGTATCTTCTCTTTTCCCGATTGCGACGACCAATAGAAAGGACGATCAGCCCAAGCAGAATTTGATTTACCAACTCTATCACCAGATTCAAAAGTACCATTAGGGCCGTTACTAAAGTATTTAACACCCGATTGTGCCAGTGTAGGGATCATATTCCATGTTAATCCGGGCACATCAGATTCCATTACCGACTTAATTTCGATACCATATTTCTCTTTCATGCTTCTTGCAAACTCAGTAAGCTTATAAAACTCTTCAGGACGCATCAAACCGGTCAACATGTTTAAAAAAGTAGCTTGAAGTCCAATGTTTCCATTCTTAACATTATCAATAAACTCTTTCTTCTTTTCTTCTGTAGCTGTTGCCAGAAACTCCTCTACCGCCCACATTACTTCGACATTCCATTTAAATTTAGCTTCAGCAGGATAATTCGCAGTTTTCTTTATTAAATCCAAAGCATCATATATGTTTTTAACATGTTTTTTTAATACATTTGGCTGAAGATCGGTATATCCAATATCATTATGTGCATGAGGAAGCAAGTATATTGTTCGTTTCTTAATCGGTTTGATCATCCTTTTAACAGTAGCCATAGCTTCGCCATCTATAGTAACATTAACAGTTATTTCAGCCTCTTTTTCGACTGCTGGTAATGCAAATTCAAAGTTATTAAATCCTAGCTTTAACTTCCCTTTCTGAACCTTATCTTTATTAACAACAATAGTAGTTTTACCATCATTACCCAGATAATTTATACCAACATAAACTATCTGATACAGCTTATTATCTTTTTTTGTAAGCAAAGGCAGCGGCAATATATCCACGCTCTTGTTTCGCATATCATACATAAAAGTCATGTACCAATCGTTAACATTAGCATTTTCTCCAACTATCTTTAATGTAAGAGGTTCTCCTTTTTTAAGCTTAGCAATAGGAACTTTCAGATACATATATCCGTTAGCATCATTAGCCAAATCAATTTTAACTAATTTAAATGACAATTCAACACCATCAGTTGATTTAGTAGTCCATACGCTATCTTTCTTAGTTTTGAAAGTTAGTGTTTTAGTATTATTTATTGATAAATCATAATTCTTCTCGCCCGTTCCGGTAAATGTTGAATAACTTGCTATCCATACAAAATAAACGAAATCGCCTTTAACATCAGCAGGCACTTCCTGAGTTTGCCATTCAATAGCCATCTTACCCGAATTACATCTGGTTAATAGTGATGCTTTAGCTATTGGATGAAAACAATTATACAAAAGTGTATCACCCGATATCCTTTTTACAAAACCTTTTAATGGTTTTATTTTCGAGAAATCTATAGATGATGTCTGTGAAAATGTTTTTGTTATACCTATGATTATAACAAGGCTTGCAATTAGTAATAGTATTCTTTTCATTGTTATTATTTTTTGTGCAAATATACTCCTTTAATCAATACTGTGAATAATTATTAATGTAAATTA
Organism: Bacteroidota bacterium; assembly: GCA_037134755.1. Lineage (GTDB taxonomy): Bacteria > Bacteroidota > Bacteroidia > Bacteroidales > JACABE01 > JBAXLO01. Next base: position 29,142 of record JBAXLO010000032.1, read on the forward strand.
TTACAATCATTCTAAAATAAAATAATGATTTATCATTTAAACTAATTTATCTTTAATCAATTTAAAGATAATCCCAATAAAAAAGACCTCTTCTGCACAATGCAAAAGAGGTCTTTTTTTTGTTAATCCTTTTAAATAAAAACTTATCTAAATTATTAATTGTTAATTGTTAATTATTAATTCTAAATCGCCTCCGTTTCCATCATAAATCCTAGATCTGTAATTTCACCTTTTTTAATAATAAAACTAAAATTAATAGTAGCAAACCCCGTACAACTCAATACACCTATATATTCACCTGGCAACATTTGTTCTTTTGATATTTCCCCACTAACATCACTCATGGCAACAAAATTCATAGATAATACCGAAAATTCAACATTCTGGATAGGTTCACCGG
>JBAXLO010000033.1:0-29233 GCA_037134755.1 Bacteroidota bacterium
CATCTCGAAGCCGTTAATCCGGTAGTTGAAGGGATTGTAAGAGCCAGAATAGACCATGATTATAATGGTGATTCCTCAAAGATAACACCAATACTTATCCATGGTGATGCTTCGATAGCCGGACAGGGTATTATTTACGAAGTATTACAAATGTCGGAGCTTAAAGGTTATAAAACCGGTGGCACTATTCATTTGGTTGTTAATAATCAGATTGGGTTTACCACTAATTTTATAGATGCACGCTCGAGTACTTATTGCACTGATATTGCAAAGATAGTTCAATCGCCTATTTTCCATGTAAATGGTGATGATGTTGAAGAAGTGATCTATGCCATACAATTTGCAATGGAGTTTAGACAAAAGTTTAAGAAGGACGTATTTATCGACTTACTTTGTTATCGTAAATACGGTCACAACGAAGGTGATGAACCGCGTTATACACAACCTATCCTATATAAACTGATTGAGGCACATCCCAATCCAAGAGATATATATGTTGATAAACTTAAGGCTGAGAATAATTTACAAGCTAACGAGGCTAAGGCAATTGAGAAGGAGTTTACAGATCATCTTGAACAGGATCTGATAGATTCAAAACAGATTGATAAAGCACATATCACGTCGTTTCTGGAAAACGAATGGAAAGATATTTTTAAAGCCAAACCTAATGATTTTGACTCCTCTCCTGATACTTCTATCAGCTTAGACATCCTCAATAATATTGCAGATAAAATTACTACACTACCAGATGGCAAGAAATTCTTCAGCAAGATAATAAAATTGATGGCTGACAGGAAATCTATGATGGAAGGCGAAGGAAATGTTGACTGGGGCATGGCTGAGTTACTTGCTTATGGATCTTTGTTAAATGAGGGTGCTTTGGTTCGCTTAAGCGGACAAGATGTTGAAAGGGGCACTTTCTCACATCGTCATGCAGTGATGACAATCGAAGATTCGGATGAGAAGTATGTGACACTTAATAATATTAATAGTAGTCAGGGTAAGTTCGAAATATATAACTCCTTATTATCTGAATATGGGGTTCTGGGTTTTGAATATGGCTACGCAATGGCTTCTCCCAACAGTTTAACCATTTGGGAAGCTCAGTTTGGAGATTTTTTTAACGGTGCACAAATCATCATAGACCAATTTATAAGTAGTGCCGAGGATAAGTGGAGAGTTATGAACCATCTGGTAATGTTATTGCCTCATGGATACGAAGGTCAGGGGCCTGAACATTCCAGTGCTCGTATGGAAAGATTCTTAATACTTTGTGCCGAAAATAATATACAGATAGCTAATTGTACTACGCCTGCCAATTTTTTCCATATCTTAAGACGTCAGTTACATCGTAAGTTCCGTAAACCTTTAGTGGTGTTCACTCCAAAGAGTTTGTTGAGGCATCCTTCGTGTGTGTCAAAGTTATCGGAATTTACTGTTGGCAAATTTATGGAAGTTATTGATGATACTGTTGCATTGCCTTCTACAATTGATAAAGTGCTGTTCTGTACCGGTAAGATCTATTATCATCTTATTGAAGAAAAGGAAAAGCTTAACAGCGAGAACATCGCAATAGTAAGGTTAGAGCAATTGTATCCATTTCCACAAAAGCAATTGTTTGATATCAAAGCAAAATACTTTAATGCTAAGCATTGGTTATGGGTTCAGGAAGAACCGGAAAACATGGGAGCATGGGGATTTATGCGTCGCATGACAAAGGACATTCCTTTAAAGCTTTGTGCTGCGCGTCCGGCAAGTGGTAGTCCTGCAACAGGTTCCAGTAAATTGCATAAGCTCCAGCAACAAAGAATTCTGGACAAAGCTTTTGGTAAATGCACTTGTGAATGGGCATTATCTGAATGCGATATGTTTTGTGTGAAAGGCGAATAGTGTAATGTATTAAATAAAGAAATATGATTATTGAAATAAAAGTTCCAACACCGGGTGAATCTATTACACAGGTATTACTTTCAAAATGGTTGGTTAAAGAAGGAGATTTTGTTGACAAAGATGCAGAGATAGCAGAGATTGACTCTGATAAGGCGACCTTAAGTTTAAGTGCAGAAGCCGATGGAGTAATAAAATTACTTGCTTCAGAAGGCGACACAGTTGATGTAGGTTCAGTGGTTTGCACTATTGATACTTCTTCTGTTAAAGAAATTAAAAAGACTGATAAAAAGCCTAAGCAGGAAGTAATTGATTTAGTATTAGAGGAGGTTAAGCCAACTGTAAAGGATACTTCAACAGATAGTGTTGTTCATATTTCACCTCTTGCGCGTAAAGTGATGGAAGAAAAGCACATTACCGAAAAGGAAGTGGTTGAAAAATTTAAGAGCAAACGCGTTTCTCGCAATGAGATTTTAGATTTAACTAATAATGAGATCAAAGCAGAACCTTTTTCGAGGGATGCTGAAAAGAAAAAGATGACTCCACTACGTTTGAAGCTTGCCGAAAGATTAGTGTCAGTTAAGAATGAAACCGCTATGCTCACTACTTTTAACGAGATCAACATGAGTAAAGTAATGGAGCTAAAGAAGAAATACAATGATAAGTTTAAACTGAAACACGGAGTGTCTGTAGGTTTTATGTCGTTCTTTACTAAGGCAGTTACCGAGGCATTAATGCTTTATCCAAGCGTAAACTCTATTATTGATGGTGACGAACTTATAACTTTTAAGTATGCTGATGTTGGAATTGCTGTCAGTGCTCCTAAAGGGCTGGTAGTTCCGGTTATAAGGAATGCAGAAAGTATGACAATTGCCGAAATAGAAATCAGTATAAAAGAGCTGGCTACTAAAGCTCGCGATAATAAAATTACTCTTGATGAAATGACAGGTGGAACCTTTACTATTACTAATGGGGGCGTGTTCGGATCAATGATGTCGACGCCAATACTTAACCCACCGCAGAGTGCAATTCTTGGCATGCACAATATTATTGATCGCCCGATTGCTTTAAATGGTCAGGTGGTGATACAACCTATGATGTATGTGGCTTTAAGTTATGACCATAGGGTGATTGACGGTAGAGAGAGTGTTAGTTTTTTAGTGAAAGTTAAAGAACTTATTGAGAACCCATATCAAATGCTTCTTCATGGCATTGACCCTGTTAAGACGTTGTTAGGGATTTAAGAAATACTTTAAGTACTTGAAATACTTAAAGTACTTAAAGTTTATAAGAAGAGCCTTTATCATTAAATTGATAAAGGCTCTTCTCATTTAATTTAATACTCTAACCCACATTGCAGCTATCCATCCAAGGTAGTTGGATGGATTGCTGCAATGTGGGTTAAACGTTGTGCCTTTTTCTAAAAAGCTGAGGTTTACAAGCATACAAATGAACACATTAACCTCAGCTTTGTTTTCAAAATGTTCAATAAACTAGTATTATTTAGCAGCTATGGTTTCAATTTCAACCATCACACCCAATGGAAGTCCTTTAACGGCAAAGGCTGCACGTGCAGGTGGGTTCTCAGCATAATACCTGCCATAAATTTCGTTCATGGCCGCAAAATGCTCCATGTCACTCAACAAGCATGTTGATTTAATGACATCCTGAAATGTATAACCGGCTTCTTTAAGAATAGCGGCTATGTTCTTCATTACTTGTTCTGTCTGTTCTTTTATACCGCCTTCTACTACTTTGCCGATTGCAGGGTCAATAGGTATCTGACCTGATATAAACAACATTCCATTGGCTTCAACAGCCTGACTGTAGGGCCCGATTGCCTTAGGCGCATCGGTCGAATTGATAATCTTTTTCATTTGATATAGAGTTATTTAATTATTATGAATAAAATATAATATTTGTTTCTAAATGATATTCTTCACAGCTATTTCCATCTTATCATCCAGATCAAACATTGAATTTATAAGAAAAGCTTTGCTGAAAAGCTTAATATCTGTCTGTTTTATTTCTTGTTCTTCTATAATCTTTTCGTTCAATAGTTGCTGACGTTTTACTCCTTTAAGTAACGGTGTTGAAGGTGTAATCAATTTATTGCCGGTGTCAAACACAATATTACAATAAGAAGTATCTGTAACCATACCATCTTTAATTATGAACACATCATCACAGTTTTCTTTCTTCAAATACAAGTTTGCAATCTCTTTTCTATCCTCAAATTTATGATCATAAGAGATAGAATTATCGATAACCATCTTTAATGTGTTGATCTTTTTTATCTGATAAGGAAGGATTTCGATAATTTCGATAGCATTGCTATACAACACCCTGCATTTAAAAATCCCATCAAAATCATCATCCTCAAGATCGATTTCTTCTTCCAGATTTATAAAATTATCCTTACCAAAAAGCATTAATCTGGAGTTGTTCATCCTTTGATTGTGAAGAAAAACGTTTTGCATCACACCATCTTTAATCTTAATTGTCTCAAGCAAACGGTACATAAACTTTGTCTATTAATTCGTTATATTCATTTTCGGCAACACTATTAATCGTAATGCCACCACCACTTTTATAATACATATCAGCTCCATCTTTTTCGATAAAGCGAATCATCACACCACTATCGAGATTCTTTCCATCGAAGATCCCGAAAATTCCTGTATAATAACCTCTATCGTAACCTTCCACTTCATCAATAATTTCTATCGTTTTCTTTTTTGGAGCTCCCGAAATAGAACCGGCAGGCAGGAGTTTACAAATAATATCTCCAATAGTATGCTGATAATCTGAAGGAAGCTTTCCGCTAATTTGCGAGCTAACCTGCAATAGATGCTTCTCACTAGTTTTTAAATGATCGATATAACGAAACCTATCAACTTTTACATTTTTAGCAACCATGCTCAAATCATTTCTAATCAAATCGACTATGGTATAGTGCTCTGCTGTTTCTTTTGCATCATGCAGAATAATTTTTTCGGCATCTTTAATAGCTGCATCTATCGTGCCTTTCATAGGATATGAAGTTATAATACCGTTAGTTATCTTAATAAAAATTTCGGGTGAGAACACTACAAAATTATCCTGATAATAAAGCTTATATTTAGCCGAGCTTCTATAAAATATATCTTTAAGAGATAAATTAGTTTCTATCTTTGTAGGCTGCGTAAGATTAACAAGATAGCTATTGCCATAGCGAAGATTTTCAAGCACCTTTTCATAAGCAATAGTATATTTATCAATACTTTTTGGAAACTTATTGAGATAAAATTCTTGCTGAGCTATCTCTATTGGTTCGTAATTCTTTACACCGTTAACATCGTAAAGAATAGCTGTGGGCAAAGCATCCAATTTATAAACCAGCGGAGCCTTCATTTTAAAATCAATAACAAAAAGAAAAGGCGTCCCTTCCTTTCCATATTGATTCATAGTATATTTTGCTTTGTCCATATAAAAATATTTCAGGCTGTAAAATTAATCTATTTTATTAACTTTGTCGCATGATAAATAAGAAGCTTTTAATTGTTGATAATTATGATTCGTTCACCTATAATCTTGTTCAGATGGTTGAACAGTGTGGTTTTATGGATTATGATTTAAAAAAGAACGACGAAATTAGTCTTGCGGAAGCAGATAATTATCAAATGTTTTTATTTTCGCCCGGTCCCGGCATACCTTCAGAAGCAGGGATTTTGTGCGATTTAATAAAACAGTATGCAGGCAAAAAGAAAATGCTTGGCATCTGTTTGGGTCATCAGGCTATAGCCGAATGTTTTGGAGCCAGCCTTATAAATATGGAAGAAATTGCACATGGCATGGCGTCAGTTACATATCTTACCGACGACAAAGATTATATTTTTAAGAAAGTACCTGAATTATTTATGAGTGGTCGCTATCATTCGTGGATGGTTAGTTATGATAACTTCCCTAAAGAACTCTTGATAACAGCAATTGATGAAGACGAGAACATCATGGCTATCAAGCACAAGACGTATGATATTCATGGGGTTCAATTTCATCCTGAATCCTATATTACCGAAAATGGTGAGCGAATAATCGCTAATTGGTTGAGGTAATCTTATATTAATTTAGATAAAACTTTTGGTAAGAACCTCAATTCAGAGCTTCCGGTAAAAGCAATAGCTTCCGCGAAAGCGAAAACATACCAATAAATAATGTGAACTATATAATTTATGAAGTGTTTATATATTAAATTTATCACATTTAATTAAAATAATATTTATCATAATGAAAAAACTAATAGTATTGCTTCTACTTGCTATAATAGTTATAACTGCAAGTAGCTTTAAGCTTAATAAAGGCACAAAACATAATAATACAGCCGCTCCAAAGATTACCAAAGCCGTTTGCGTGATGTATCCTACTAAAGATAACACTGCCAGTGGCACGATTACGTTTACACAAACCGCTGACGGGATAAAAGTAGTAGCTGATATGCAGAACTTAACGCCGGGCAAGCACGGAATACATATTCACGAGTGCGGCGATTGTACAGCAGCTGACGCAATGTCGGCAGCCGGACACTTTAATCCTTCAATGAGTAAGCATGGTTCACCAACTACAATGACCTGTCATGGTGGCGACTTGGGAAACATAACAGCCGATGAGAATGGTAAAGCACATCTGGAAATCACAAGTAAAATGATGGCGTTTGAAGGCGAAATGTCAATTATCGGACGCTCAGTAATTGTGCACAAAAGCGAAGACGATATGACCACGCAACCTACCGGAAACTCAGGGGCTAGGATAGCTTGCGGAGTTATAGGTATTACAAAGTAAAAAACAGTAATTATAAATATCAAAAGGAGTATTTTGCACCAGCGGAGTACTCTTTTTTTTATGGATAAATAAGCAGATAGCTTAAAATACAGAATTATTGACTACTTTTGCAAACAAATTACACAGCATAAATATACTTCATGAAAATTACGGTCAAGAATACCGGCACATTGCTGGACATACTAATGGCAGAGTTCGGACACGCGTCCAAATCCAAGGTCAGAAAGCTAATTAAGGGCGGATGTATCTCCGATCCCACAGGCAGTTATAAACATCCCGAAACAGTTTTACCTAAAGGAACTGTTTTGGATTATGACAAGTTTGAAGTTAGCGTTAAAAAGACTGACACTCCTTTTCGTATCCTCTTTGAGGATGAACATTTAATAGCCGTTATAAAGCCTGCAGGGATACTTACACATGGCAAGCCCGGTGTTAAAGTTTGGTCATTACATCAACAAGTTAATAAATATATTAAAGACGAATCGGAAGGCAGAAAACGTGCTTTTGTTATACATCGCCTCGACCGTGAAGTTACAGGTATCGTACTGATGGCAAAGACAGAAGAGATTCAGAATAAAGTTAAAGACAATTGGAAAAGTGTTGAGAAACTTTATTATGCTTTTGTTGAAGGGCATCCTAAAGAAGCTGAAGGAACAATCTCAAGTTGGCTTTGGGAAGATGGACGACAGATAATGCACTCAGGTAATGAAACTCCTGACTCAAAGTTTGCGGTAACTCACTACAAAGAAATTGATCAAAGAGGTAACAACAGCTTGATAAGAGTGAAGTTGGAAACCGGCAGGAAGAACCAGATACGTGTACACATGTCGGATATTGGCTGCCCCATCGTCGGCGACTATCGTTATGGTGCTGATCCTACAATTAAAAGGATGATCAGACTAATTGCCTACTCTTTAACCTTTCCACATCCCGTAACCGGCAAAATTATCAAGCTGGAGATAAAGATGCCTCGAACATTTCTGGTTCTAAGTGAGGATGATGAAAAGTATAAATAACAAATAGAACGTTACAACAAAAAAGGCGACTCATATGAGTCGCCTTTTTTGTTGTAACTTAAAGTATATCTAATAAATCACTTCATTACCTTAGTAAAGTTATTGAACCAGCTTGTTGTTTGTTTTGGTTAGATGTATTTTTATATAATATCTTATAAGCATATACTCCTGTAGGAGCTACTTCATTTTTAAACGTTCCATCCCAGCCTTTTTCCATATCATTTGTTGAAAACACTAATACTCCCCATCTATCATAGATAAACAATTGGAAGTCATAAATACCAGATCCATATACCCTGAATACATTATTGATAGGTTTGCCCGGAGTAAATGCATTAGGAATAAATAGTCTTGTATCAGGGGCTACTATAACCCACATTGAAGTAGAATCAACACACCCAACATCATTTGTAATTATTAATCGCACTAAATATCTACCTGTATCTTGATCACTATAGGTATGATAAAAATTTCTAGAAGTTGAGGAACCACCATCACCTGTAAACCATAACCAACTTGAGCCTGTGTTAGATTGTTCCGAAATATAGACTGTAGGACTAGTTATTGAAACAGGATTAGGAGTAACACTAATAATAGGTATCGGCAATGGACTTATATTTACAATTGCTGAATCTTTGTTCATACATCCATTAATATCAGTACCCAAAACTCTATAAAGCGTATTTACTTTTGGTTTAACAAACGGATTGGATAAGGTTTGCTGAACAGGTAATAAGATTGAGTCATAAATATCAGACGTCCATAAATACAAGTTAGCACCGGTAGCAGTTAATTGTATTGAATCTCCCAAACATATTGTACTAGGATTAGGAGTGATAGTAACTATAGGAAGCGGATTAGTAAATACTACAACAGTATCATTATCGGTAAATACATTTGAAGAATTAGTGACCGTAACTATATAAGAAGTAGCAGCAGCAGTAGGAGAAACTTTTATTGTAGCAGTTGTATCAGCAGGGTTTCCTGTATTCCAAAAATACTTAATACCACCCGAAGCATGAAGTATTGCAGTATCTCTTACACATATTGTAGTATCAGGTCCGGCATTAGCAAAATGACAGAAAATAGTTATCTGAACTGAATCTTTTATTATTTGATTACAAGCATCTCTTACAGATACATAATACAATGATGTTGCTAACGGACTTACTATAGTTGTAGCAGTTGTATCGCCATTACTCCATAAATAATGATAAGGTGAATAGCCACCACTTGCTACTACCTCTATTGGATTGTTTATATCACATACTGTAGTATCTCCACTTGCAGCTACTAAAAATAGAGGTTTAGGATATATATAAATTATAATTGTATCTTGAGTATCACCACAAATAGATGTAGGTATTATCAATACTACAGTTTTAATAGTGGTATCACTTGGATTATCAAATGGAGAAATAACTATTGTAACTGAATCAGATCCTGTAGCACCATACACAGCATTTACATCAGGAGTAGAAATGTAATCTGTTCCATAAACAGCTGTTCCTTGTACCGTAATATCTACTTGTTGTGAATATAAAAATGCACTTGGATATTTTATTTTTACAATTGCATCATTGCAACCTCTAATTGCAACGTTATTAGAAATTTCAGGATGAGCAAAGTTAGTAGTAACTTGTGCTTGAGGACTCGTAAAACTATTAGATTCTAACCAAACCCACGAATCATAGGCTCTGTCACCCCTATCAGCTATAGCTAATTTTAAATGATAAGGAGTGCATGGCACAACCGCAGCCCATGCTGTAAGTACTGTTGTAAAACCATCTGCCTGTAATGAATTACCATTGTCATTATTTATATAATACTGAGAGTTCGTTGCGTCATTTACATTATCAATAGTTATAGCTGTATTAGTTCCGGGAACTTTAGCTATATTATAATTTACATAATTACCTCCTGCAGGATTTATTCCATTAGTAATAAAAAAAGCAAATACATCATTAAATGTTGTGTTTACAAATTCAAGATATTCTTCAGAACCAAAAACATATCTAAATTTAATAGTATCAGATAATGGTATAAAATCAAATTCTAAAACAGCAGCATCATGCAATACTGAGCCGGGAACCAAAGCCAATAAAACTGCACAACCTGTATCAGGAGTTGATGGTACTACTGCGGTTGTAGAACTTGAAGAATTATTAGGACCTACAGCACCACTTACTCCACCAGAGGCCATAATTAATCCACTGCTAAACCCTAGATTTGTAGGAGTAGTACCTGTTGTGAAAGAACCAAAATTGTTCCAATAAGTAGTCCCACTTTGTCCTGTACTTGAATGGTTAAAGGTTACATTAGTTACTGTTACCCCAGTTCCAACAAGAATGTTTTGCACTAACTGTTGAGGAGTGCTTGCAGCAGGAGTGATTATCAACTGTGCAAATGCACCATAATTAAACAACAATAACAATACTATTATTGAAGCTACTTTATTTGCAATTTTATTTCTGTAATTCATTTCGTGTATTATTAAACTTAGTTTTGAGTCATTTGTTAATTTCTAAAATATATAGACAAACAATATATGAAAAAGGTTGCCTGTAAAATAAAATATCTTAAAAAATTGTTATTAAAATAATATTACAAAAGTACTAAAATATTTGAATAAAAATAAAAAACATCAAGAAAGTTAAAAGAATTAGCATAAAAAAAGTTTATTTTCATAAAAGCATTTAATAATTAATTATAAATGTAATTTGTAACAAAATATTTTGTAATATTGTAATCAATAATTAATAAAGAAAGAAAGTCTATAAATCAACCATTAATAATTATAAGACGATGAAAAAAGTAGCACTCATAGTTTTTATTTTGATAGTTTTAGTAAATTTCAACAGTAAAGCACAAGAAAAATCACAAGGTTACGACCAAGGTACTTTTATGTTAGGAGCAACTATCGGACAGTCATACGATGTTTTATACGGTTTTCAAGCCGAGTATGGTATAACACAAAAATTTGGCTTAGGGCTTGATTTTTCTTATACAACAGATGTTCCTATTATTATCAAATATAAATTAATTGGCTCATTGCTGACCGGTGCGTATCACTTTATGCCACAAGAAAACTTTGATCCTTTTATCAGAGCAGGTGTTGGTTATTTTAAATGGAGCAATGATAGTTTGCCTTTTCAGGAATCTGCGGTACACAAAGCAGGTTTTGGAGGGGTTTTTCAGGTAGGAGCACGTTATTTCTTTTCAGATATGTTTGCAGGAAAAGTAATGCTTGGCTATCCTTATTATTTTGAAATTGGCTTGGATATTAAGTTAAACTAAGTACTTAGTGTACTTGGAGTGCCTTGATTACTTGGAGTTATAAAATAATTATGAATTATGAATGAAAAGTAGTAATTCGAGTTATAAATGAAGAGCGGCTACCTTTAATTAGATAGTCGCTCTTTAATTTTTAAACTTTAGGCATTTCAAACTTCAAACTTTAGGCACTCTCTCCTATTCTTTTACAAACTTCCTTACCACTGTTTCTTTATCTGTATAAAGTTTTAGAAAATAAACCCCATTGGCGAAAGCGGAAGTATTAGTAATTTTTATTTTGCAAAAAGACTCCTAAAATCAATGACTGCGCTTTACAACTTATTATTTGTAATATAACTGTTTTATGAAATTGAGAACCTGTTGTGCGGTTCGCTATACAAGTTGTCAAAAGTATATAATATATTGCCATAAACGCACAACGTATTGATTATATAATACAAAGAGCTTTACATAACATACAACATCTATTGAAAAGCTGTCAGATTATTGGTAGTGGTCTCGGAGGTGTTAAGAAATATATTAAAGGTTTTTTTAAAACAATAATCCATAAAAGACCAATTTAATTTTAAATGTCTTATTCCTAATGGTCTAATAGTCTAAACAGCTAAAAGCCTTCTTCTAACTTAAGGCACTCTTCTTGCTACCTTACAACTGTTACCCTTCCGGTTTTCTTTATATTCTCCCCTGTTTCTTTTATTGTCCCCGTAAATTGGTAAATATAAACATTTAATGGTGCTACTTTCCCTTTATAAGTTCCATCCCAGCCTTTGTTTATATCATCACTTTCGAATAAAAGTTCTCCCCAACGATCATAAATTACAAGTTTGAAATTGATAAAATTATAGTTCGTTTTTATAGTAAACACATCATTTAAACCATCCCCATTTGGTGTAAAACTATTTGGAATATAGATTGATGTATCACAATATTTATAATATATATTAATAGTGTCATTGGCAAAGCAATTGCTATCTATAGATAATTTTACATAGTAAGTACCCTCATGATTGACATTATACGTTGGATTTGTACTATTATCCTGCCAAAGATATGTTGCATATTGATAGGTAGCATCTAATGATAAGGATTGTCCATAGCAAAGGGTGGAATCGTTACCTAAATTAATTATAGGAAAAGGCACTACCAATAAATTAATAGTTACTATACTATCGCAACCTATAGAGGTAATTAGGGTGTCGACATATGTGCCTGCTAATGTATATGGATGCGAATCCATATAATAAGCCTCCCCTTGGCAAATTACAGGATTTACTGTTGTGTGTTTTATTGGATTTACAAATAAATTTGTTGTAATAATACTATCACATCCCGAATTTAATGTTGTTAAAGTATCTTTATAAATACCTGTTGTTGTGTAATTATGTATACCTACCTGATACATCTGACCCTGACAAATAAATCTGTTTAAAATAATATTATATTGAGGAATTATAATAAGATTAGTTGTAACAATACTATCACAACCTAAAGATGTTGACAAAGTATCCTTATATGTTCCTGCTGTATTATAAGCATGTACGCCTATCTGATAAAATTCTCCCTGACAGATTATAGGATTAATAGTACTAACTTTTACAGGATTAACTGTTAGATAAGTAGTAATGATACTATCACAACCTAAAGATGTTGAGAGCGTATCAATATAAGTTCCTGTATTATTATAATTATTTGTCCCAACAGAAACTACTTCTCCCTCACAAATAGTTTTATTATCTGTGATATTATAAATAGGTTTTACTGTTAAGTTAGTTGTAATAATACTATCGCAACCTAAAAATGTTGTCAGTGAATCAATATAAGTTCCACTAGTATTATAAAAATGAACTCCTACATTAAAGATTTCGCCCTGACAAATTACAGGATTTAATGTTGTTTGTTTTGTTGGATTTACAGTTAAATTTATTGTAATAATACTATCACAACCTAAAGATGTTGAAAGCGTATCATTATAAACACCTGCAATAGTATAGCTATGAGTTCCTATAGTAACTGCTTCGCCCTGACAAATTACAGGATTCAATGTTGTTTGTTTTGTAGGATTTACCGTTAAATTTGTTGTAATAATACTATCGCAACCTAAAGATGTTGAGAGCGTATCAATATAAGTTCCTGCAATATTATAAGTGTGAGTTCCTATAGTAACTATTTCGCCCTGACAAATCACAGGATTAATAATAATATCTTTTACAGGATTTACTGTAAGATTAGATGTAATAATACTATCACAACTTAAATAATAAGTAGTTAATGTATCAATATAAGTGCCTGAAGTTGTATAATTATGTATTCCTACATGATATATTTTACCTTGACAAATAGTTTTATTAACATTGATATGATAAACCGGATAGATACTTAAAATAGTTGTAACTATGCTATCACAACCCGTAATTATTGAGGTTAATGAATCTAAATAAGTACCTGCTGTAGTATAAACATGAGTCCCCACAGGATATATCTCTCCTTGACAAATTGGACTGTATTGAGCAATATTTATTGAAGAATTTACCGTTAAATTAGTAGTAACTATACTGTCGCAGCCTAAATATGTTGTTAGCGTATCTTTATATATTCCTGTAGCAGAATAAGAATGTATTCCAACATGGAATATCTTACCCTGACAAATTACAGGATTCAAAGTTGTTTGTTTTGTTGGATTTACAATTAGTTTTGTTGTAATAATACTATCGCAACCTAAAGATGTTGAAAGCGTATCTACATAAATCCCTGTACTATTATAATAATGTGTGCCAACATGAAAAGAAGTACCCTGACAAATTACAGGATTAATAGTTGTCTGTTTTATTGGATTTACATTTACAACAACAGAAGTATTAGCACTACATGTACTATTATTTACAGTAATGTTATAGCTTGTATTAGCTGAAGGAGCAACCCTGATAGCGTTTTCGTTACTGCCGGTATTCCAATGATATGCAATATCTGTATTCGTGCTTAAAGCAACTAAGGTAATACTATCACCTTTGCAAATTACAGGATTGAACGGAGCTATTGCCAGATTAATTAAAGAGTTAATTGTAACTGTATCTATATGGTAAGTATATGCACATGAATTATCTGTAAGCGTTACAGTATAAACTCCTGTAAACAAATTGGTAATACAACTGTCAGTTGATCCATTGCTCCATTGATAATGATAAGGAGGTATTCCACCTGTTGCTTTAACACAAGCACTTCCAACACACGAATCTGTGGTAACAGTTAATATAGTTTGAATTTGTGAAATAAAACATGCTATTGGCGGAATAGCTTCGGTTACAAATCCATTTCCACAGACATATAATTTACCACTTGATCTGTTTAACTTTACATCATGAACATTTCCCGTAATGTTAGCAGTAATAGGACTTAGGGTAGTAAAAGAATTTCCTGTAAAAGTGTAAACATGTACTTTGCTTGAACCTCCTACATAAATAGTATTACATCCATCCACATCAATACCTTCATGAACTCTTAAGTTGCCGGTAGCATACGTGTTATCTACAATTATAGAATCTAATAAACTCCCAATAGTTTTATCCCAAACTTTAAGCGTTTTACCATCATAAGTAAATACATAATTATTATTTAGAGCTAATGCATTAGCTCTAACAGTTTTTATACTACCTGATATTCCATGAAGACTTTGAAGTTCGTTAAAAGTGCAATAACTTTGAACATCAAAAGCTAGTGGGGGAGAATAACTTGTTGAATAAAGGCTTTTTTGTAAATGACCTTCAACAGTAGTACAAACATTACTTGTCATTAAAGCATAAAAATCACCATTATTATCCATTATAGAGGATGCAATATCGTTTCGAGAACAACTTAAACCATTAAAACACTTAGAAGTACCACTACTTAAATTAGTATCAGCAATTAACTTTATGTTATGAGTTGAGTTAGTTCCCCCTCCAAAACCTATTAATTGTCTGCTACAGTTATTATAGAACATGTGCCAGATTTCATTATTTTGCCCAAAACCTTGCGAGGTGTAGTTCAAAACGCCATTATAATCTATTTTCATAATGCGATTACTAGTACCTGTAAATAAAGAGCCTTCAGCTATAAATGTAGTCCCGGAATTAGGGAGTACGCAAAATTTTGAATATTCTTGAGGAAAACCCCAATTACTTGGGTTGGTAAAAGTCCAAAGGTGTGCTCCTGTATTCGAATATTTTGAAAGCTTAAAAGGGTAGGAGCCACCCGAAACAAAAACATTACCATAGATATCATAGTCAATATCTAAAGCTATATTATTTGTATCCAAACTTGTAGAAGTAGTTGTCCAGGGGTCTATTATAATAGTTTGTTGTGAAGGGCTTGATGTATGGAGTTTAAATGAAACTGTATTATTACTTATTTTAAAACTTGACTTTAAAGCTTGTTTAGATTCTTCGTAATAGCTTAAAGGAGCATGATCTATAATTGCTCCCGCTAGGCTTTCTATAATAGTATTGCCTTCGTAATTGGTTTTTAGTTCCTCAACATCACCGCTATAATTCATTTTTAATAAAGAAGGATTAGCACCGGGATGCAAAACGATTTTATATTTAATACCTCCTTTGGCTGGGATAGTATATTCAACATCAATATTATGGTAAAGATCTTTGTATAGTAGTTTTTTATATCCTTTTGCTTTTACATTTTCATATCCCTTTTCAGCAAAAGTATAATACCCTTCAGAAACATCGCTTACAATTAACTCAACATTAGGATTACAACCCTCCCAATTCATAGAAACAAAAAACATCTTTTCCTCTTCTTCTTGGTCTTTTTCTTTTGTATTATGCTCTTGATTTTCTCTTTCTTCTTCGGATAAAGAATCTTGTTTTTGGACCCTAAAAATTACACCTTGCTTTGTAAAAAATATTTTATCAGCATTATTTACAGCATATAATATTGGGAGGGTAGATTTAGCCCAATCGTTGAACTGTCCTTTATTTTCAACAAAAACATCAGTATGGAAGGGGTTATTTGTAGTCCATCCCGAAGAAGTTTGCTTTGGGATCGGCTGCACCGTTTGTGCAAAGACTCTGTTAATATTGATTAACAGAATACTTACCATACAAAAATAACTAAAATATATGTTTTTCATTTTAATGCTTGTCGCAAATAAATTATTCTTACAGAATACAAAAGTACCTAAAATAAAACAATCATTTATAATAATTGGCTTTTCTTTTCATATTTAAATAAATAAAAATTAATAACTCAAATTGCAAAATGAACGAACTATTCCTGAAGTAGGGGTAAATACTTTTACTAATTATTTCTTTGTTTTAAAACTTATTTGAATTTGTTCTTTATATAATTTATTGCTTTTGTCATATAAACCATCTCCTTTTTTAGGTTTAAGATCAAATCCCGCATGTGGAAAACTCAGTCTTGCACATGGAAGACCGGCTTTTCCAGAAGAAAGGCATCGTCCTGCATGTGGAAAACCCAGTCCTGCACATGGAAAACTCCGTCCTGCACATGGAAGACTAAGTCCTGCACATGGAAGACTGGCTTTTCCCGAAGAAAGGCATCGTCCTGCATGTGGAAAACCCAGTCTTGCACATTGAAGACTGGCTTTCCAAGACTCGGGGCAGAACCTTTTTAATGTCGGGCACATACTTTAAATATAAGACAAACTGTCTATTAAAGTGTTTTTAAGTATGTTTTTAAAGAAATTTGAGATATTATAATTATTAACAAAAGCAATAAAGAGCATATTCCACTCTTTAAAATATTCATAAGAATACTTTTGGTTGAGATCGAATTAAAACATTATAAAATGCATTCGCTTATAAGCTTCTTACATTCCTCCTGCCATTTTTGTATAAACTAATTTAGATATTTCACTTATAATTGAAGACAAGCTATTTAGTTGAGGACCCTTTGTCATTACAGTGATTATATATGGATTATCTGCAACGTAAACAATACCCGATTCGGATAATTCGTGCATCTCGTTAGTACCTGCTTCGCCAAATTTATGAGCTACTGTTACATTTTTAGGTAATTCTTTAATCAAGCCATCTTTAAAATCACACTCACTCAACAATGATGCAGCATATTCCGAATCTTTGTTACTTAAATAAGAAGCATTAAATAAAACCTTGAAAAATACAGAATATTCCTTTGCTGATAAATGAAAAAGACTTCTATTATCCATGTTTTTAATACTTATACCTAAGTCGGTATAAACTTTATTATAAATTGATGCATCCATATATTCCGATAATAAGTAGGTTGCATTGTTATCAGAGTTTGCTATCATATAATGCAAAAGCTCTCTCACCTTATACCTCTGCCCAATCTTTATAGATTTGGTTAAAATGTTTTGTTGTACATCATTATATTTCTTTTTTGAGATAACATAACTATCAAGTGTATTTGGATCCTTTTCGTTCATCTTTAAATAAGTAATTAAGATAGGAACTTTAAGCAACGACCCTGGTTGATAAGACTCTTGTGGATTTAATTCCATCCATTCACCATTATTAAAATCTCTTATATAAACAGAAGCTGAATTAAGACTCCCATCAATTTTATATTTTTCAACTAGATTATTGATACCTATCTTTAAAGAAGAATATCTTGGTGACTCAGTAGTTTCCTCTGCATAAAGAATAGGCTTAGTATAATGATAATCATTTAAACGAACTGTTTTTAAATTCTTACTACCATCATTAGCATTGGTATTATCTTTTTTAATATCTGAACTATTCCCAAAAGAATTATAATTATTTTCAAGAATAAAGAAAGCTATAACTCCACCTAAAAGCATAGGGAACAATGCATATAATAAAGGAACCTTTTTAGTTATCATAATAACTTTTTATTTTTAATGTCTTGATATTTTTAAATACTTTTTAAAAACTTACTTTTTATATAAATGTAAAGGAATATAGCAAATGAAAATCTATTCCTTGAAAGCCTTGATTTATCTATCGATTTTAAAAGCATATATTCTAAAACCTTAGAAAAATTAACCCTTCTACATTAGAAGCTGCAAAGATACACCAATAAATACTACTAATGCGTTAATAAAGTATTAAATATTTGTTAAAATTATAGCAACCTCAATTACAAAAGTAGAAGATTCCTTTAATACATATAAGTATATTAGACAAATTAAGGACGTTAGGCTTTATTGAATAAAAAAACCTTACCTTTGCAGCAAATTTTAATGCATGATTTCAGTTAATAAACTATCAATACACTTTACCGGAACTGATTTATTCAATGATGTTTCCTTTATTATTAATGATAAAGACAGAATTGGACTTGTTGGTAAAAATGGTGCCGGCAAATCTACTTTACTTAAGATACTTGCCGGTCAACAAGATCCTGAAAAGGGAGAAATTGTAATGACTACCGATCAAACTGTCGGATATCTTCCTCAAGAGATGGTTCCTGATAGCAAGAAATCTGTATTTGACGAAGCTCTTACTGCCTTTACGGAAGCTTTACATCTTGAAGAACAAATAAAGAAACTTACTAATAGTATTGCTACAAGAACTGATTTTGAAACGAATGCTTATATGGATCTTGTTCATAAGCTTACTGATGCTGATGAAAGATATAGGATGATTGGTGGGAATACTATGCAGGCTGATACCGAGAAAATATTGTTGGGTTTAGGTTTTCTTAAAGAAGAATTCACCAGATCGATGACAGAATTCAGTAGTGGTTGGCAAATGAGGGTTGAATTAGCTAAGATATTATTAACAAAGCCTGATACAATACTTTTAGATGAACCGACAAACCATTTAGATATTGAATCTATTCAATGGTTAGAGGGATTTTTGATTAATTATCAGGGTGCTGTTGTGTTGGTTTCTCATGACAGGGCTTTTCTTGATAATGTTACTACCAGAACTATAGAAATTACTCTTGGTAAGATAAATGATTATAAAACTTCTTATTCTGAATACGTTATTCAGCGTGCAGAAAGAAGAGAAAGCCAGATGAATGCCTTCAATAATCAACAAAAAGAAATAGATGATATCGAAAAGTTTGTTGACAGGTTTAGATATAAGTCAACAAAGTCACGTCAGGTGCAATCTCGTATCAAATTGCTTGAAAAGATGGACATTATTGAGGTGGAAGGTATGGATAAAAGTGCCATTCATTTCAAATTTCCACCTGCACCTCATTCTGGTAAAGTGGTTGTTGAATCAAATGATCTTACTAAGAAATATGATGAAAAGATAATACTTGATAAGATAAACTTTGCTGTGAATAAAGGCGAAAAGATTGCCTTTGTTGGTAAAAATGGTGAAGGCAAAACGACCTTGTCGAGAATAATTGTAGGAGATCTTACTTATACAGGTGAAATTAAGTTAGGTCATCAGGTAATTATTGGATATTTTGCCCAAAATCAAGCAGCAATGTTGGATGGAGAGAAGACAGTTTTTGAAACTATTGATGATGTTGCGGTAGGAGAGATACGTCCAAGGATAAGAGCTATCTTAGGTGGGTTTTTATTTGGTGCTGAAGAGATTGATAAGAAAGTAAAAGTCCTATCCGGAGGCGAAAAATCAAGATTAGCATTAGCTAAACTTTTATTAACCCCTGTTAATCTTTTGGTACTTGATGAACCTACCAATCATTTAGATATGCAATCCAAAGATATATTAAAAAATGCTTTATTACAGTTCGAAGGCACCTTGATAGTTGTGTCTCATGACAGGGATTTTCTGCAAGGGCTCACCGATAAGGTATATGAATTTAAAAAGCGTCATATAAGAGAGTATATAGGTGATGTATATGACTTTTTGGAAAGCAGAAAACTGGAAGATTTAAAACAACTTGAGAAATCAAATAAGAATAATACTACTTCAAAGGACACTTTAAGTTCTGATAATAAAGTAAACTGGGAAAAGAAACGTGAATATGAGAAAGAAAAGCGTAAGATTACCAGTCAGATTGAAAAATGCGAGAAAGAAATTACAAATATAGAAACTGAACTGAGTAAGTTTGATGATGTTTTGATGAATCCTTCGAAATATAAAGATGAATTTAAGAAAGATGACATTTATATTACTTATAATAATCTTAAAAGAAACCTAGAAAAACAGATGTCCTTCTGGGAAGAACTACATATTACGCTCGAAGAATTTGAAGCAAGCTAAAACAAAAGAGTTAAACCGTAAACCGTAATTCGTAATTCGTAATTATTTGTCAGTTATGACTCTCTTTTCATAAGTTGTGCAGCAAAAGAAATCAAGTTTTCTTTTCTTTCGTCTGATACATCAATATTTTTAAGATTCTCTAAAGCTTTATTATAATAAGCTTCCATTTCGGCAACGGTTATTGCTTCAATATCTAATTCATTATAAATAGCTTTCACTCCGTTTATCTTAATATCACTATCCTCTTCGTTTAAACTAAAGAATTTTTGCAGATGTGATAATCTTTCTCCTTTTGCCAGTTCAAAAGCTTTTAAATAAAGAAATGTTTTCTTATTAGTAATAATGTCTCCTCCAGTCATCTTACCAAACTTTTCAACATCTGAATACACATCTAAAAAATCATCCTTTAATTGAAAAGCAATACCAATATTAACACCAAAATCATAGATGTTTTTCTGATCAGTTTCGCTTACTTCTGCAATAATTGCTCCTGTTTTAAGACTACAACCCAGGAGTACAGCAGTTTTAAGGCGAATCATATCTAAATAATCAGCGATAGATACGTCATTAAGTGTCTCAAAATTCATGTCGTACTGCTGACCTTCGCAAACCTCAATAGATGTTTGGTTGAACAACTTTAACAGATCGGGCAAAAGATGTGCATCTGCCTTAATTATATACTGATATGCTGTAATAAACATCACATCGCCCGATAGTATTGCTATGTTTGTATTCCACTTTTTATATACTGTTTCCAAGCCTCTTCTTATTGGGGCTTTGTCCATTATGTCATCGTGAAGCAAGGTGAAGTTGTGAAATATTTCGATACCTAATGCAGGGTTTATTGCTTTTTCTATATCTCCACCAAACATATCACAAGCAATTAACACTAATACCGGCCTTAATCGCTTGCCGGTCTGAGAGAGTGTATATTCAACAGGGGCATACAATTCCGAAGGATTACCTTCAAAGGTTTGTTTTGAAAAAGCTATTGCTACTTTTTCCTGTAATTCTTGTACTGAAGGCATCTTTTATTTTAGTAATTGCATTAGATAGTCGCCATAACCACTTTTCAACAATGGTTTGGCAGTTTCAATGAGTTGCATTTTATCAATAAAGCCCATTCGATAAGCAATTTCCTCAATACAACCAATCTTTAAACCCTGGCGTTTCTCAATAACCTCAACATATTGAGAAGCCTGATTTAATGAATCAAAAGTTCCGGTATCAAGCCAGGCAGTACCTCTGCTTAATATGCCAACTTTTAATAAATCATGTTCAAGATAGTATTTATTAACATCGGTTATCTCATATTCACCTCTTTTGCTGGGCTGTATTGATTTAGCAACCTCAACAACTGTATTATCATAAAAATAAATACCGGGAACAGCAAAGTTTGATTTAGGCTCTATTGGTTTTTCTTCTATCGAAATAGCTTTTCTATTCACATCAAATTCAACAACACCATATCTTTGAGGATCTGATACATGATATGCAAATACTATTCCACCTACAGGGTCATTACATTCGCATAATAAACCTGCTAATCCGCTACCATAAAAGATATTATCACCTAAAATTAGTGCTACTTTATCATTGCCAATAAATTCTTCTCCAATAACAAAAGCTTGTGCAAGCCCATTAGGTACTTCTTGAACTTTATAGCTAAATTTGCAACCAATCTGACTACCATCGCCCAACAATCTTTCGAAATTCGGGAGATCTTGTGGTGTTGATATGATTAATACTTCCTTAATTCCTGCCATCATCAGCACAGATAAAGGATAATACACCATTGGCTTATCATATATGGGCATCAGTTGTTTACTAACTGCAATTGTTAGGGGGTGAAGTCTTGTTCCAGAGCCGCCTGCTAAAATTATTCCCTTCATTTTTGTTGTTATTTAAGTTTAGCCAAAAGTAGTTATAATTTTTGTTATACGAGCTATAATAAAAATATTTTCTTTTTTATTTTTAAAATGTCCTTTTAAATCAATATTATTAGACATAATTAAAAGAAAAATCATAACAGCTATCTTTATAATTTTACACCCTATTATCAAGAGTGTATTCCCAGATAAAAAAGTTAGATTCGCTCCGATACTTATGCTTATTTTTACACAAAGTAAGTATAATATGATGATATTCTTACTTATTATTTATAAGAAAATAGATGTTTATTAGATAAAAAAAGACGTTTTTTAAAGGTGCGTTCACATTGCATCAATCTGCGTTCACATTTAGCAAAGGTGAACGCACAATTGTTAAAGGTGAAGACAGAATGATCCAAGATGCGTTCACTTTGTTCACAAGTGAAGTCTCCCTTATCAAAACTGAACTCAGTTTAGATAAATGTGAAGTCAGTTTGATGCAATCTGAAGTCAGATTAATCATAACTGAAGTCAGATTGATGCAATGTGAAGTCAGATTGATGCAAAGTGAACGCAGATGTGTTAAATGTGGCTTTTTTCGTGGTTTTTGAATGTTTATTTGGCATAATCTATTGATTACATTGCAATAATATCTTATCAAAAAAGCAATAAAAAGCTTATTTAGACACATTATTAGTTTATATCTGTTAAAAAGAGCAAATTTTATCTTCCTTTGTCATTTTATCTCTTTAAGATGAAAAAAGAAATTATTTTATTAAATTCTTATGATATATCTTAAAATAATACCTATCTTTGTTTGCTTTTTAAAAAGATATTAATAATTGGATTTCTGTTGGAATAAAAAGGCATTATAAGAATCATTTAATAAAAAGAACAGGGTGATTGAGTATCCGTAAAATAGAATTATTTAAAAAAATAAAGAAAATGAAAGTACCTAAAAAAGGATTAATAATATTTTTTGCAATAGCTTTTATATGTATGATTATATATACAATTATTGAAGATAGACATGAAAAAAGATGTTATAATCAATTTTATTCAACTGATATAAAGTGAAAAGTTGAATATGTGAAAACATATAACCATAGTGATGCATTTAAAATTGAAGGAGTTAAAGAAGAATTTATATTTTATTCTTATACGAGTAAATTAAGTGACAATAAGATTTTTAATTATATATGTGAAAAAGGTGATTCTATCATTAAACTTAAATATAGTGATACTCTAAAACTAATTAGGAATAATGGTAAAGTGTATTTATATACCTTTAAGAAAATCCAAAATTAAATTAAATCAATCAAACAAATAATATTACAATGAAAAAAATTAACACACTACTAATCATTTTAACCTTAATGGTTGTTTCGCTGAAAGCACAAGATGTTCAGCCAATAAATATATGGAAATTTCATGTTGGTGATGATATGAAATGGAAAGATGCTGCATTTAACGATAATGGATGGCAGGCAATTAGAGTAGATATTCCATGGGATGATCAAGGTTATAAGAAACATGAGGGTTATGGATGGTATCGCGCCAAAGTTGTAATTCCTTCTTCTATTAAAAATAAATCTTACTTAAAAGATAGTATAAGGATTTACATAGGCAAAATAGATGAAGCTGATCAAACTTACCTTAACGGGAAGCTTATAGGGCAGAATGCAGGCATCTATACCCGCACATTTGAAGAAGCGGATTTTGCCTGGACAAAAGAAAGATGTTATTGTGTGGCTGTTAACGATCCTTCCATTAACTGGGATAAGGAAAACGTTTTCGCCATAAGGGTTTACAATAGCAGTGGAACAGGTGGTCTTTATGAAGCCAAACCGGAGGTAGGTATGCATGACCTTATTGATTATATTAGCATAAATGCAGGCGAAACTTCATTTAAACAGAAAGACAATAATCAATTTGAGAATACCATTGAAGTGGTTAATAGTTACAAGTCTACAAAGATTAGCGGAAAGCTAAAGATATCTGTAAAATTAAATGATAAGACTACTCCTAACTGGGATAGGGAAATGGAACTTACTATAAAACCAATGGAGCATTATAAATTTACAGCTGATTTCCCTATTTTCGACAACTCAAGTGTTATTTATTCCTTTACTGAAAGCCTAAGTAAGCGTACTATTATAACTTCTTTGGAGGTACCTTATATCTTAACTCCTAAAGCAGCTAAAACTCCTAAAATTAATGGAGCTAAAGTGTTTGGAGTACGTCCTTTGCACCCTTTCCTCTTTACAATTGCTGCAACAGGTCAACGTCCTATTACATATAGTGCAGAAGGCTTGCCTAATGGTTTAACTTTAGATAAATCAACAGGTATAATTACGGGGAACATTCCCGCTAAGGGCACATTTAAAGTAAAACTAAGTGTTGAAAATAGTTTGGGTAAGAACTCAAGAGACTTTACAATTGTTTGTGGCGATGCTATTTGCCTAACACCACAGATGGGCTGGAATAGTTGGAACTGCTGGGGCCTAAGTGTAAGCGAAGAGAAGGTAAAAAGCTCAACGGATGCCATGCTTTCGAGCGGACTTATCAATCATGGCTGGACTTATATGAATATAGATGATGGTTGGGAGTTGGTTCATAAAGGTGATTCAATAACTTGTAATGAGAAGTTTCCGGATATGAAAAGACTAGCTGATTATGTGCATTCAAAAGGTTTAAAGTTGGGGATATATTCTTCGCCCGGTCCTAAAACATGTGGTGGTTACGAAGGAACGTTTAACTACGAACAGGCTGATGCAAGAAATTATGCAGCCTGGGGTATAGATTATCTTAAATATGATTGGTGTAGCTACGAAACTGTTGCTTGTAATGATACAGATAGGTTGCAAAAGCCTTATAAGACAATGCAAAAAGCATTATCGAAAGTAAACAGGGATATCATTTACAGTTTGTGCCAGTATGGGATGGGTGATGTATGGAAATGGGGTGCAAATGTAAGCGGAAACTCCTGGAGAACAACCGGTGATATCACAGATTCATGGGGAAGCCTATCGGAAATAGGTTTTAATCAGGATGTATGCTCACCATATTCTCAACCCGGACATTGGAATGATCCTGATATGTTAGTTGTTGGCAAAGTTGGCTGGGGTCCTAGTTTACATAACACACGCCTTAGTCCAAGCGAACAATATACACATATAAGTTTGTGGGCTTTATTGTCGGCACCTTTACTTATTGGCTGTGATTTAAGTCAGTTAGACGACTTTACTCTTAATCTTCTTTCAAATGATGAGGTTATTGATATAGATCAGGATCCTTTGGGCAAAGGAGCTAATAGAGTAGTTAAAAAAGATGATTATCAGGTTTGGTCAAAGCCATTGGAAGACGGTTCAATAGCTGTTGGTATCTTTAATTTAGGTACTGATTTAAAAAAGATAACAGTAAACTGGAACGAATTAAATATTAAAGGTAGTAAAACTTTAAGAGATGTATGGAGACAGAAGGATTTAGGTAAATTTAAAGATTCATTTACTACAAACGTTCCTTCACATGGTGTGATGCTGGTTAGGGTTTATTAAAATATTATGTAGGGACATGACATGTCATGTCCCTACTTTGAACATTTCATCTATATCACTGTTTTATTGATTCAAAAAGAATCGAATGAAACATTTAATTATAACATTACTACTATTACTATCAGTAAATTTATTTGCCCAGAAGACAGGAACTATTTATGGTACTGTAAAAGATAAAGAAACTCAGGAAACAATGGTTGGTGTAACGGTATTAATAGAAAATACTAACATCGCAACTGCTACCGATGTGGAAGGGAAGTTTAAATTAACTGGAATCCCACCTAAGAGTTATAATCTTAAGTTCCAACTTATAGGTTTTAAACCTTTAACATTATATAATATTAATGTTAGCACAGGTAATTCTATGAGTTTAAATGCCGAGATGGAAACTCAATCAAAAGAACTTAATCAGGTCGTAATTACTGCCAATAGCTATGGCAAACAAACCGAAACACCTTTATCAGTTCAAAGCCTTACGGCAGAAGAAATCAAAAGCAATCCGGGAGGTAACTTTGATATATCTAAAGCATTACAGATATTGCCGGGTGTAAGCGGGACTACTGCAACAGCAGGCTTTAGAAATGACATAATTGTTAGAGGTGGTTCGCCTAATGAGAATGTTTATTACCTTGACGGGATAGAAGTTCCACAGATAAATCATTTTGCTACACAAGGTAGTGCAGGAGGTCCGGTTGGCATTCTTAATGTTTCGTTTATTGAAGACGCTTCCTTAAGCAGCAGCAGTTTTAATGCTAAATATGACAATGCCCTTTCGTCTGTACTTCAATTTAAACAGAGAGATGGCAACCCATATAAATATGAAGGAAACTTTAGATTAAGCAGCACCGAATTGGCTGGCACATTTGAAGGTCCAATTGGCAAAAAAGCTACCTTTATGGCTTCAGCAGGTCGCTCTTATCTTCAGTATTTGTTTGAAGCAATTGACTTACCTATCCGCCCTAACTATTGGGACTTCCAATATAAGATTACCTATAAAATAGATCCAAAAACAACTTTAACATCAATAGGTATTGGTGCTATTGATGATTATAGTTTTGCAGTTCCTAAGAAATCTTCTCCCGAAAATGAATATGTTTTAAGAGCTTATCCTCTGATTAATCAGTGGACTTATACAATGGGTGTGAGTTTAAAGCATCTTATCAATAAAGGATATTGGAATTTATCTTTAAGCAGGAATATGTTTAACAATCGTTTGGATCAGTTTGAAGATGCTCAGAATAATGACGAAAGTAAAAGAACTCTTAAAACTGTTTCGGAAGAGATTGAAAATAAACTTCGCTTTGATGTAAATAAAATGATGGATGGGTGGAAGCTTAGCTACGGATTAATGGCTCAATATGTAGAATATAACAACAATACTTTTGCTGTTTTGCGTAAGCAAATATTAGACACAACAGGAGCTGTCATATCTCCGGCTTATACTTTAAACTTTACTACTGCTTTGGAGTTCTTTAAGTATGGTGCTTTTGCATCATTAAATAAAAAATTACTTGATGATAAGCTATCTTTAACTATTGGCATTCGAACTGATGGTAATTCATTTATGACAAATGGTAATAACTTTATTAAAAACATCTCTCCACGTGTAGCTCTGTCGTATGCTCTTAATACTAAATGGAATATTAACGCAAGTGTTGGAAGATATTCTAAAATACCTATCTATACTGTCTTAGGTTTCAAAGATAATGCAGGTAGTTTTGTTAATAAAGACAATGATTATATCTTTTGCAATCATTTTGTAACAGGCTTGGAATACAATCCAAATAACTCTTTGCGAATGACTTTGGAGGGCTTTTATAAACAGTACAGTAATTATCCTGTTTCTTATTACAATGGTATTTCTTTAGCTAATGAAGGTGGTGATTTCGGTGCAATAGGTAACGAAAGGATAGCAAGTACCGGTAAAGGGCGTTCGTATGGAATAGAGTTATTTGCACAACAAAAACTTATTAATAATTTCTTTATTACAGCATCTTACACCTTCTTTTGGAGCGAGTTTACAGGTATAAATAACGAATATATTCCTTCTGCTTGGGATACACGTCATTTGTTATCTTGTATTTTGGGTAAGAAGTTTAACAAGGGATGGGAGATGGGATTGAAATTCAGGTTTACCGGAGGTTCTCCTTACACTCCTTTTGATATGGTTTCTTCTCAACAAAATTATGCAACTACAGGTGTAGGACTTTTAGATTATAGTAAATTAAATACCTTAAAACTACAACCTTTTAAAGAAGTTGATTTACGTATCGACAAGAAAATATACGCTAAACATGTTTGTTATGATATCTATTTAGATTTTACCAATGCTTTTATGTTTAGTAATGTAGGTATTCCAAGTTATACCTTTAAAAGAAAAGCTGATAATTCGGGGTTTGCAACTACTGATGGCAATACTTTAAAGGCTGATGGTAGCAACGGTATCCCAATTATATTAAATAATCAAAGTACTAATTTTACACCTTCTTTAGGATTTATAATTGAATTTTAAAACGTAGAGACGTTGCATGCAACGTCTCTACTCAGAAATATTATTTAACTATCTTATGGATATAATTCTTTTTATTATCTGTAAGAATCATAATAAAATAAACTCCCCTACTAATATTATCAATATCAATATTAACAGATTTACTGTTATTAGCATTGATTGTTTTAACCAATTGACCATTTATATTTAATAATTCAACAGTATTAATATTGTTATTAGCATCTTCTGAAACTATTTTTATTTGGTTTTGATTATTATAAAACTTAAAGCCATTATCATTACTTAAGATTGTTTCATTAATACCTGTGACTTTATTCCCGGCAAGGATAGTTGTATTAGGAGTATTTTCGTAAGCATAATCTTTATACGTAACAGTATA
Organism: Bacteroidota bacterium; assembly: GCA_037134755.1. GTDB lineage: Bacteria > Bacteroidota > Bacteroidia > Bacteroidales > JACABE01 > JBAXLO01. The sequence goes on from JBAXLO010000033.1 coordinate 28,481, forward strand.
ATTATCGGCAGTTCCGGTAACATACACTCTTATCCAGCCATAATGAACATTACCACTTATTAGGAATTTCACACCTAAATATTTATCAACATTAAGTGGGAATGTAGTTGCACCTCCCCATCCAGTTACCTCACAATCACCTGCTCCTATAAAATTACCTGTTGAGCCTATTGGAGCATTCAATGCCATACCTAAAGCTTCATCCCAGCCTGATGCAGCAGTACCCGAAGCAATAATATTGCACCCAGTTATGTATGTAATATAATCTCCGACACATGTCCCTCCGCCCCCGTTTGAGATAGTAAACTCAGCAGTACCGCTATTGTCCATATTTATAGAGGCAGGTTGCCCGTCGGTAATGTCAGTGTAAACAATAGTTGCTTTTACACTCAAAAAAGATGTTGTAAATGCTATGCAAAGCATTAAGAAAATAGTTTTCTTCATTTTAAAATTTGGTTATTATTATTATTTATTAAAATTAATATTGTTAATTTAAGTGATCTACTTAATAAAATAGATTCAACACAGTATAATGACAATTCTTTTTTGCAAAAGGTTGCCTGAGCTGAATAAAATTGATTATTTTGATTAAATCTGCTAAAAAAAGGTTTATTTTATGATTTAAATCGAAAACCTGAAAAACATAACTGCCTGATCGAACTTATGGGTGAGGTGTGTAGAAATATTCCTTTGCTAAAATAGATCTATTTGTAGTGTGTACAAATATTCCCTTGCTAAAATAGATCTATTTGT
>JBAXLO010000034.1:0-28849 GCA_037134755.1 Bacteroidota bacterium
ACACCGTTTGGTGCCTTCGCAAATTTAAAGAGAACCCAACGACACCGTTTGGTGCCTTCGCAAATTTAAAGAGAACCCAACGACACCGTTTGGTGCTTTCGCAAATTGAAAGAGGATAAAACGACACTTTTTGATATCTTCACTAATACAAAGTTGAGTAATAGACATTAATATATTATACTTTTATAAATACTAATTAATTAAAAAAAATTAAATTATTTTTTTAAACAAATAAGAACTAAATTTATATAAATACGTATATATTTAATTTGGATGTTAACTTAAAATTGTATGAAATGATTTTACAAAAATTGGCATCATCAGTAAAGTTAAAAAGAATTAATAAAATATTCGTATTATTATTAATCATTTGCTTTAATCTTACAATAATATCTTGTTCTAAAAGTTCTGTTAAAAGTGTTGATAATTTAAAGGTTAAACCAAATATTATTATTCATTTTTATGAAGATAAAAACAAAACGCTAACTTATAAACAAATTTCTTCAGAACAGTTTGCAAACAAATATAGAAAATCAGAAAAGGATGTTTTATTTTTTGGTATTTCTGATGCAGCTTATTGGATAAAGATTAGAATAGAAAATATAACAAAAGACAATGAGTGGTGTCTCCATTTAGGATATATTCAGAATTCTTTTATAGATGTTTATGATTCTACTTTAAAAGACACAGTGCCTATTTATAAAACAGGATTTATCAGACCAATCTCCAACAGACCAATAAAACCTACTCCCTATGCATTTCCATTAAAACATGATAGTCTTTTCACTTCTGTTTATTATGTAAAAGTTGTTTCTAACGGCAATATTATCATCCCTATAGATGTAATTAAAGAAAATGATGTTTGGACAAAAGAATCAAAAAATAATTTATGGTATGGAATTTATTTTGGTATTATCATTGGTTTATTTCTTTATAATTTATTTCTTTTTATAGGTTTACATGACAGGTCATATTTCTATTATATATGTGGACTTGCTTCTTCTCTTACTTTTTTTGCTACAATGAGTGGTTATATGCTTGAATATATACTACCCCAAAACCCAGTTTTTAATGAGATTTTAATTGAATTAGCTCTATCCTTAATTTTAATGTTTGGAGGATTGTTTGCAGTAAGTATATTAAGAATAAAAGAGTTTTCTAAGTTCTTATACATTTCATTTATTATTCTTATTGGATTAGATGCTTGCAGTATTCCTATAATGTTTATTATTAATCTTAGATTAATACAAGAAATTCAATATGTTTTATTACCAATTCAGGTTTTTATTACTTTAATATCCGGAATTAAATCATGGCAAAATAAAAACATTTCAGCTGGTTATTATATTATAGCTTGGATAGGATATATGGTTGGTGGACTAATAAATATAGCTATGTATAATGGAATACTACCTTTTACTGAATTTACTAATCATGCACCGGAAGTTGGTTCGGGTATCGAAGCGATTTTATTAAGTCTTGTATTAAGTAAAAGATATCAGATTTATAAAAAAGAAAAAGAAGATGCAATTAATAAAGCACTAGATATTCAGAAAGAAGCTAATGAAACTTTAGAACAAAAAGTAACAGAACGCACAGAACAATTAAAAATAGAGAAAAAGAAATCAGATGAATTGCTATTAAATATTTTACCTGAAGGAGTGGCCGAAGAATTAAAACGTACAGGACATTGTCAACCTAAAACTTTTAGTTTGGTAACTGTTATGTTTACTGATTTTAAAGACTTCAGTAAAATAAGCGAAAGAGTAAGTGCTGAGTTATTAGTGAGTGAAATTAACTATTGTTTCAGTGCCTTTGATAATATTTTACAGAGGTATAAAGTAGAAAAAATAAAAACTGTTGGCGATGCATATATGTGTGCTGCCGGATTGCCTATATTGAGTTATAGTCACGCTATTGATGTTGTAAATGCAGGAGTTGAGATGAGAGATTTTATACTAAAACGTAAAAATGAAAAACAAGGCAAAGGAGAAATAGCTTTTGATATGCGTATAGGCATTCATACTGGACCTGTTGTTGCCGGCATTGTAGGTACTGAAAAATTCTCATATGATATTTGGGGCGACACCGTAAATCTTGCTTCCAGAATGGAACAAAGCTGCGAACCGGGCAATATTAATATAAGTGGGAGTACTTATGAGCTGGTTAAAGATAATTTTAATTGTGTGTATCGTGGCAAAGTAGAAGCAAAAAACAAAGGTAAAGTCGATATGTATTTTGTGGAAAGTAACTAAAAACATATTAGCAAGTAATGGAATAGCTTTTTATTCAACAATAATGATTTAATTATTAGTAGTTATGAAAATATATCTTCTTCTTCTTTTGCTACTTTTAAATCTTACAATAAGAGCTCAACATCAATCTCAAACCGATTCTGTTGTTTATTATTTAAAACAGATAAAGGGTTTGCAAAAAAATGATACAACACTTATTGAAAAAGTTGCTGCTACTATTTATAATATCTCACCAGATTCATTGTTGCCAGATAAAATTGATATTGAATTACAAAGGTTGAGTCCAATAATTCATAAACAAAACTACCTTGCATTAAAAACTGTAATATTTGAAGTTTTATCACTTAGTAAAACTAATATTAAAACTTTAGATTATGGTAAAAATCTCATTTCTGAACTTTTAAATTATTCTAACCGATTTGAAAAAAACTTATTGCTTACAACACTTGCTCAATTAAGATTTCCATTTAGAAACACAAGTAAAATTAACGAAGGACTTAACTATTATTATAAACTTTCCAATTATTTTGAACAAGCAAATGATTCTGATGCAACCAGTATTTGTTATTATGTTTTAGGTGGTATTAACAGAGCTCTTGGCTTAACTGACAAAACTATATACTGTCAACTGAAATCAATAAATTATTTAAATCCTAAAGTAATTATACAAGGAAATGATTTTTTAATACCTAAATATGATAGTCAGGGATTGATTGGATTAATAAATAGAAAAGCAGTATTAGGATGTATGTTAATAGATTATGACAACCCAAAAAATGCATTTCAATATATTTATGAGGCAAAAGCCATTTATGAATCAATTAGAGATTCTGTTGAAGTTTCAGACGGCCCTTTTATTTATCTTCAGATTATAAGAGCAAAAATGATGACAAAAGGTGATAGTATTAATTATTATTTTGATTTGATGAACAAAGCTTTAAAAGGTAAAAACAAGCCTGATTATACTTCAAATTATTATCAGGCATACGGATATTATTGTTATTTACAAAACCAACTGGATTCAGCTGAGTATTATATTCAGAAAAGTGCTAAAATTAAAGATTCAAACAAATTAATGATCAATTCATATGTAGGTTTTATACTTCCAGGCTACTATCTAGCATTGATAAAGATTAAGCAACATAAATATGAGGATGCTATTAAACTATTAAATGATGAAAGTAAAGAGCTTTTAAAAGTTAACTTGCGAAAAATAACTCTAAAAGAATGGGAATTGTTGGCTAATACTTATAAAATGAATGGGGAATACGAAAACTCCACTAATACATTAAAGCAATATGTAGCGCTTCAGAAACAAATCATTAATGATGAAAACAATAGTAGGTCTATTTCATTCGAAACTGAACAGCAAATAAATTTATTAAATATTGAAAAACAAAAGCAACAACAGGAAATAATTCGTCAGAAATTTATACGTAGATGGATAACAGTTGTACTCGGACTTGTGTTAATATTCTCATTAATTATTTTATTCCAGCGAAATAGAATTTCAAAAGAAAGAAAACTAAGTGAGAAATTGTTATTGAATATCCTACCATACGAAATTGCTAAAGAATTAAAAAATAAAGGCAAGAGTGATGCCAAAATGTTTGATGATGTAACTGTAATGTTCACCGATTTCAAAGGCTTTACTCAAATCTCAGAAAGACTTTCTCCAGCTGAATTGGTTAATGAAATTGACATTTGCTTTAAGGCTTTCGATAATATTATAATGAAACATAATATAGAAAAAATAAAAACAATTGGTGACAGTTATATGTGTGCTGGAGGGTTGCCTGTAATTAACAAAACCAATGCTACTGATGTGGTAAGTGCTGCTTTAGAAATTCAACAATTTATGTTGGAACATTTACAAAAAAGAAATAGTGAAGGTAAAGAAACATTTGAAACCAGAATTGGTGTACATACAGGTCCTGTTGTCGCTGGAATAGTTGGAATCAGAAAGTTTGCTTACGATATTTGGGGGGATACTGTAAATATTGCTTCACGTATGGAAAGTAGTGGAGAAATAGGGAAAGTAAATATCAGCGGAAGTACTTATGAATTAGTTAAAGATAAATACAATTGTACATACCGTGGCAAGATTCAAGCTAAAAATAAAGGTGAGATTGATATGTACTTTGTAACATTTAAGGATTAAGTTAACTCTTATAATATAATTTTAATAATAATCTATAATAAAATATATCAAATGAAAATAATAGAAGTCGAAAATTACGTTTTAAAACGTTTTAAAAATGAATATAAACCATACTATACTTACCATAATCTAAATCACACTTTAGATGTAGTAAAGTCATCAGAAAACATTGCAAGACTTGAAGGTATTTCTGAAAGATATATTGAGATTATTAAAACAGCAGCTTTTCTTCACGATATTGGAATATTGATTCAATTTAAAGAACATGAAAAACATTCGGTAATTGCTGCAAAAGAAATATTACCTCAATTGGGTTATAAGTCAGAGGATATAGATGTAATTATTGGACTTATACATTCTACTCAAATGCCTCAAATTGCTAACAATATATTACAGGAGATTATTTGCGATGCTGATTTAGATTATTTAGGAAGAGAAGATTATTTTGATATATCTTTACAATTAAGAAAAGAATGGTCAAGTTTATTTAAACAAGATTATTCGGATATTCAATGGTATATGAGCCAAAAAGCTTTTCTTACTAATCATGTATATCATACTCAATCTTCAAGAAAGTTAAGGAATGAAACAAAGTTGCAGAACATAATAAAAGTTCAATCATTAATTAATAATCTGATTTAATATTCTAGTTAAAGTAATAAATTTGTAAAAATATATTTTTCCCATTATGTAAATTTCTTTAATATATTTTGTATCTTTGTAAATAGTTTAATCCTAGTAACAATTTAATATTATCAATTATGAAAAACGTAATTTTAATACCCACTGATTTCTCAAATGTATGTACTGACGCAATTCATTATGGTTCGCAATTGGCAGCCAAATTTAATGCCTCTGTAACTATTGTACATATTGTAAATAAAGAATCTATATCAAAACTTCCGATTAAAGAGTACCCTGAAGATCAGATTCAAAAGAAACTTGATGAGATATCTTCAGAAATTAAAACTAAATTTAGTATTGAAGTAGAAACAATATCAAGAAAAGGTAGTATTTTCGAAACTATTAACGAAATAGCTATTGAAATTGGTGCTAAATTAATATTATTAGGTACACACGGAAAGGTTGGTGTTCAGCAACAATTGACTGGAAGTTTTGCATATAAAGTAGTAATTAGTTCAAATGTTCCTGTTATTGTTTTACCCGAAGGTACTGTTTTCAAAGATGGAATTCAGAAAATTGTTTTCCCTTTAAGTTCAACTGCTCAGGTAAGACAGAAAGTAAATTGGGCTGTGCAAATTGCAAAAGTATTTGATGCGAAAATTTATCTTTTTAATTTCCCTGAAAAAACAAAAGATGATAAGCTGACAATGAATGTTGTATTGAATCAAGTAACTGATGAATTTGATAAACATTCAATTCAATATGAAATTCATGATGCTGAAAAAGGAGAGAATTTCGGTAACCAAGTGTTACTCTTTTCAAAAGTAATTCAATCTGATTTAATAATGATTATGTCTCATTCAGATAAATTAAATTTCGTATTTAGTCCTTATGAAGAACAAATTATGTTCAATAAAAGTAACATTCCAACCATGTTAATTAACCCTAGAGAACTAAAGGTATATCATTGGTATTAAAAACTTAAAGGGAAATATTGTTTTAATTAAATAAGAAAACAATTCCTATTTCCTTCTTAAAATTCATGATATACATAATTAAGATTTTTTAAGATAATTTTAATAAAAAATCATTGAATTTTATGAAGTATTTCATCTTTTACTTTTTTACTTCTAAATTCAATTTATTTTATCAAAACAATGATAAATAGCAAAAAAGCATCGTTTTTTTTTATCAAGTAGAAATTTATTAATGTCATGATGACATTAATAAATGTAGCGCAAAAAAGAATTACTGATGCTTTTTTCTTTAAAAACCATGCATTATATCATTTAATATAAACACATTACAAAATTACAAACAAAAATAATTTTCTATTTTAAAATCATTAAATAATAAATAAATATCTAAAACCCCAACAATTTCAAAAGACTTGGCAAAATTTTAAGATGCTGATGCAATAGTGCATTACTAACATGTAGGAAATGGAATGAGAGAAAATAAGAATTTGCCAAATCCCAATATTATATATATTTTAGATACAACTCCTAATGAATGTGAATTTTGTAAAATAAAAGGAATCCATAAAGGAACAAAAATTAACGAATTTCCGGAAGGTATTTCCACAAACGCTTAGGCATAAGTTGCATGCGAAGTTTAAGGTTTTTGCGTTCCTTTATATTAACTGAATCATAATATGTTTGCCACAAATGTTGATAGGTTTCTTCGTGTTCTTCTAGTATTGATGCATTTAATTTTCCATTTGATTTATCAACTTCAAGATTTTCAAATTTAACTTCTTGTATATCTTTTAAATCATAATAAATTCCATATTTTCTTTTAGTATCATAAATTACCCATTGTTTATCAGGTAGTCTTCTTTTAAAATGTTTGCCTATCAATGGAATTACATCATAAGCAGGGTCAATTGGCGAGAAATAAATATCTTCGCTCGTGTTTTGAAACCTCACAAACATCAACATCTTTTGAGCTTCACGCATTACTTTACGTTGAATTTGCTTCATTTTAAGAACGTCATTATCTCTGATATTTTCTGAGACATCATAATTACTTATAAAAACCAATTGAAGATACTTAAAAAGAAGAAGTTCTATTTCATCAATTTCTGAAACAAAAACATGATACAGCATATTAAAAGCCTTCTTTGAAGTCTTATTTACAACGCTCTTCATCACTCTTTCGGCTTTAATAAAATCTGTAGTAATTTCGATAGTTTCGGATAATAATGAAGGTTGAAAACTATTAAGATTAGCAAAGCTATCTGGAAGTATTTTTGTTTGGTAAGAATAAAAAACTGCTGTTAGAAAGCCTTCAAACGATTTATCGTAAAGATAAGTTATCATAAGCTAAAACAAAGATAATTGAGTAGTATTAAACTGTGGAGTTACCGGATTTTTGTCAAGTAAAAGATTTCTCAGATTAAGAGGCAAAATATCTTTAGGAGCAGGTAATTGATTGCAAGTTATAAAATATTTAGCTCGTTTTAAAACCACTCCAAACTTCTTAAGGTTATCACTTGTCAGTTTTCCAAATCTCCGTGCCCTTACTATCATAATTGCCGACTTCACTCCTATCCCGGGTACCCTTAGAATAGTTTCGTAATCAGCTTTATTAATATCCACCGGAAACATCCAGGTATTCCTAAGTGCATAACTCAACTTCGGATCAATCTCAAGATCCAAATCACTATTATCATTATCTACAATTTCATCAACATTAAAATGATAAAAACGCATCAACCAATCAGCTTGATATAAACGATGTTCTCGAACCAAAGGCGGCTGAATTATTGCCGGCAAACGACTATCCATAACCGACACAGGAATATAACCTGAATAATAAACCCTTTTCAACTTTTGATTATTATACAATCCCGAAGCTAACTTAAGTATCTGCATATCATTATCAGGAGTCGCACCAATAATAAGCTGCGTACTTTGACCAGCCGGTGCAAAGGAAGGAGCTTTACGATATTTCTTACGTTCTTCTTTACATATCGTGATGTTTTCCTTGATCAAATCCATAGGTTTAAATACACTTATAAAATCTTTTTCGGGAGCAAGTAACTTTAAATTCTTCTCGGTAGGTATCTCTATATTTACACTTAAACGATCAGCATATCTACCAGCCTTCTTTACTAATTCTGCATCAGCCCCAGGAATGCTTTTTAGATGAATATAACCATTGAAACGATAAGTCTCTCTTAAATCTTTTGCAATCTCAGCAAGCCTTTCCATCGTATAATCAGGATTTTTAATAACCCCTGAACTTAAAAACAAACCTTCGATATAATTTCTTCGATAAAAATTAATAGTAAGTTCGGCAACTTCTTTTACAGTAAATGTAGCACGCTTAATATCATTACTTTTACGATTGATACAATAAGCACAATCGTAAATACAATTATTAGTTAATAATAGCTTAAGCAACGAAATACATCTGCCATCTTCTGTAAAGCTATGGCATATACCACATCCCACTGTATTTCCAATGTTTTTTCCATTATTACTTCTATCGCTTCCGCTTGAAGCACAGGACACATCATATTTAGCTGCACCTGCTAAAATATTTAGTTTTTCGAAGATCTTATCATTCATTTTAAAAAAAGTTTAATCAGTTTATAGACTTAATGAATTTATTTACTAATTTTGCAGTACAAAAATACTAATAATTTTAGTATTGATAACATTTTTAGTAATTTTATTTTATGAAATATTTATCATCTAATATTAAGCATCTTAGAAAGAAGAAAAAACTTACTCAGGATGAATTAGCATTGAAAATTGGTGTCAAAAGATCATTAATAGGTTCGTATGAAGAGGGACGAGCTATACCAAAACTGTCACTTATACAAGAAATGGCTCTTTATTTTGACATATCTTTTGAAGATATGCTTAATTTAGATTTAAGTAATGAAACAACATTAAATAAAAATATTATTGGGAATAATATCAGAGTGTTATCAACTATTGTTGACAAAAAGAATAAAGAATTAATAACTGTAGTCCCTATTAAAGCTGCTGCCGGATATTTAAACGGTTATGCAGATCCAGAGTACATTGAAGAGCTTCCTGTATTTGATTTTCCTTTAAAAGAAATTTCTGCTGAAAGAACTTACAGAATTTTCCAGATACAAGGTGATAGTATGGAGCCTTTGCCTTCAGCATCCTATATTATAACTGAATATGTTGACAACTGGAATGCTATTAAAGATGGCAAAACTCATATCATTTTAACCAAAGAAGATGGTTTGGTTTATAAAAGAATTTATAATCATATTGAAGAAAAGAATCAATTGGAATTGGTTTCAGATAATCATTTATATGCTCCATATAACATTAATATTGAAGATGTGCTTGAAGTGTGGAAGGCTTTGGGATATATAAGTTTTGAGTTGCCTGAACCTAATGTTTCATCCATTGCAAAACTTACGAATATGCTTTATGAATTGAAAACTGAAGTTGAGCAATTAAAAAAGCAATAAAATTTATTGTGTTTTGATAAGAAAGATTATACATATTGATATGGATGCTTTTTATGCATCAGTTGAACAACGAGATGATCCGACTTTGCTTGGCAAACCTGTGGCAGTAGGTTTTGATAAAGAAAGAAGTGTAGTATGTGCAGCAAGTTATGAAGCCCGCAAATATGGAGTTCGTTCGGCTATGCCATCAGTTACTGCACGTAAAAAATGTTCTGAACTTATATTTGTAAAGCCACACTTTGATAAGTATTCAAAAGTATCAAAACAAATAAGAAGCATCTTTTATGAATATACTGATTTAGTTGAACCATTATCTCTTGATGAAGCATATCTGGATGTCACCGAAAATAAAAAGAACATAAACTCAGCTACTCAAATTGCTAAAGAAATTAAAGATAAAATAAAAGAAGTTACCGGTTTAACTGCTTCAGCAGGAGTTTCATTTAATAAATTTCTTGCTAAAATTGCTTCTGATTATAAAAAGCCTGATGGTTTATTTGTTATCAAACCAGAGCAAGCAAATCTGTTTCTGGAACAATTAGATATAGATAAATTCTATGGAGTTGGTAAAGTAACTGCAAAGAAAATGCATTCACTTGGAATAAATAAAGGTATTGATCTCAAAAAGAAAACTCAGGAAGAATTGATTAAGCTTTTTGGTAAATCAGGAGGATATTATTATGATGTTGTAAATGGAAATGAAAATAGACCGGTTATGCCTAATAGAGAAAGAAAATCATTAGGCACTGAAGAAACTTTTGATAAAGATTTGACTAAGAAATTTGAAATCATTACAGAACTTTATCATATCGAACAACATCTTTTCGAAATGATAGCTCGTTATAATGTTACAGGAAAGACATTAACATTAAAAATAAAGTATGCTGATTTCGTTCAGCAAACAAGAAGTAAATCATTATTAATAAATATTGACAACTTTAAATTATTGCATTCCATCTCAAAAGAATTATTAAATACAATTGATTTTAAGAACCCTAACCTTAAGATAAGACTATTGGGGTTAAGCATTTCTAATTTCAACAAAAATAATGTTGATAAAATAAATCAATTAAAGCTAGTTTTATAAAGATAATAATGTAATTTTATACCCGTTATTAATTCGAATTGATTTTTGAATAAAAAACTTATAAATGAAAATCTTACGCACATTATTATTTATACTATTAATATTAATTATATTATTTTTATTAATCTCTTTATTTTTACCATCAACAGTACACGTTGATGAATCTATTACTATTAAATCAAATGTTAATAACACCTTTTCTCAAATAAACAATTTAAAGAATTGGCAAAAATGGTCTCCTTATCAACAATCAGATCCAAAAATGTTAATAAAAATAAGTTTACCTTCTGAAGGAATCGGTGCAAAACAATCATGGGTAAGTAAGGAGATTGGAAATGGGAGCATAAGTATTAGAGAAGTTATTCCTGATAAATCAATTAGTGGAGATTTAATTTATGATAACGACACCAAAGCATTATCATTATGGGAATTTGAACCAGCTGTGGAAGGCACAAAACTAACATGGAGCATTGATGTTATTGACCTCTCCTACCCTTTTGGCAGATGGGCGGGTTTATTTATGGGAAATAATATTCATAATACCATTCAAAGAGGATTAAATAATATAAAGAGTCTTGTTGAAAGTAATCTAATTACTAAACCTGTTATTTATTCAAGTTATGGAAAAACTTCGGAAGTAACAGAAAGTGAAATGCATTCAATGATTATACTTTCAATTAAAGATTCTTGTAAAATAGAAGAGTTTAGTGTTAAGTTTAAAGAAATGTATGCTGAGATTAATAGTTATATAAAAGCAACTAATTCGAAACAAATAGCACCTCCTTTTGCAATTTATCATTCATGGAATCCAAAAGGACTTAGTGTTGTTGAAGCATGTATTAGAATTAACAAATATCTAAAAAATAAAGGTAGAATAATATTTACTGAAGTTCCTCAATATAAAATTGCAAGTGTTATTCATTATGGCCCTTATAGCACAATTGGTTCTGCTTATGATATACTAGAGAAATATATTAAAAATAATAACAAATCAATTGCTAATGATCCAAGGGAAGTTTATTTAACAGATCCTTCATTAGTAAATGATTCAACAAGATGGGAAACTCAAGTTTATTATCCTATTAGATAAATATTAAATTGATATTATTAATGTACTATTAAAATGAGAAACAATCAAAACAATAATATGGATTTAGAACTTCCTGAAAATAATGACCAACTACTATTAAGGATTCAGGAATTAGAATCTGAAAATAAACACTTAGTCAAAATACAAAAAGATTTCGAGAATTTATTATCTACCGGTATAGATGGAATATGGTGCAAGAAAATAACTAAAAAAGGTAAAGAAGAAATAAAATTTGCATCAGAGAATATTGTAAAAATTATAGGTTATAAAGTTGATTATTTGTTCGAGGATAAACTAAAATCTGTTCTTCATCCATTAGATATCGAACGATATGAAACACACCTTAATGAATTGTTTAATGGGAATAACTCTACTACAATTTTTGAGTTTAGAATTATAATGCCTGATGGTAGTATAAAATGGATAAAAGACAGAATAAATATTAAGTTTGATAAAAGAGGAAATTCAATTTTAACGGGTATTTTAACAGATATTACTGAAAAGAAGAACATAGATGAAGAATTTAGAAAGAACACCGAAGAATTAAAGGATCTTAATAACACAAAGGATAAATTCTTTTCAATTATTGCTCATGATTTAAGGAATCCATTTAATGCTATAATGAGTTTTGCTGAGATGTTGTATGAAGAATATGACAGCTTTACTGACGAAGAAAGAAAAGATTTTATTCATAATATAAAAGAAGCATCAGATAGTACATATAAGTTATTACAAAATCTTTTAGAATGGTCAAGAGCTCAAACAGGTAAAATATCTTTTAACCCTGAAAATTTTCAACTTCAAACTATCATTGATGAAACTATTACTTTGATTAAATCTCAAGCTGATAAAAAAAGTATAAAAATAAACTTGTCAATTAAAGACAAAACAATTGTGTATGCTGACAAAAATATGATTCGTACTATCTTAAGAAATCTAATTACTAATGCTATTAAATTTACACATAAAGGTGGGGAAATTAAAATATATGATCTACCATCAAAAGGTTTAACTAAGATACATATTAAAGATAATGGTATTGGTATTGAAGAAGAAAACATAAATAAACTATTTAAACTTGACCAGAAATATAGAATGAATGGAACGGAAAATGAAATGGGTACAGGTTTAGGGTTAATTATATGTAAAGAACTCGTTGAGATTAATGGAGGAGGTATTTGGGTAGAAAGCAAAAAAGTAAAAGGAAGCAATTTTATATTTACTTTACCTAAAATATAAATTTACTTTATAATAAATTAATAGTCAAATGAAAGTAATAGCAATTAACGGAAGTCCAAAGAAAGAAGGAAACACTTTTCATGCTTTAAGTATTATTGGTGATCAACTAAAAGCAAATGGCATAGAGTTTGAAATATTACATGTTGGTCATAAGATGATACATGGCTGTATTGCATGTAGTAAGTGTGCAGAAACAAAAGACAAAAGGTGCAATGGAGTACCCAATGACGAATTTAATAACATCAATCAACAAATATATGAAGCTGATGGTATCTTATTAGGATCACCTGTATATTATTCAGGAATTGCCGGCACAATGAAAAGCTTTTTGGATAGGTTGTTTTATGTTTCGGGAGCAAATGGAAATATGTTTCGTCATAAAGTAGGAGCAGCAGTTGTTGCAGTTCGTCGCACAGGAGGTTCATCAACTTTTGATTGTTTAAATCACTACCTTAACATTACTGAAATGATTATAGCTACTTCCAATTATTGGAATGTTATTCATGGAAGAGCTCCTGGAGAAGTTTTACAAGATGCAGAGGGTGTACAATGCATGGAAGTATTAGGTAGAAATATGGCATGGCTTCTAAAGATGAAAGAAGCTACAAAAGACACTATTCAACCACCCGAAAAGACACAGAAAGTAGTTACACATTTTATTAGATAAATGTATAAAACCTAATCCCGAATATACGAGATTAGGTTTTATTATACTTATTCTTCAAAGATTCAAGAAAAAGCAGTAATTTTGAAGCCTTATATTATTGCAAACTCTATATGGAACAAACATACATACAATCGAAACTAAAAGATCTTAAAGCCAGCTTCGAAGGCGACATATACACCGACGAAACCATGCGTTTGTTATATGCCACAGATGCTTCTGCTTATCGCGAAATGCCTTTGGCTGTTGTTCGTCCAAAACATAAAGAAGACATTAAGCTCCTCATTTCTTTTGCTAAAGAACATAAAACTGCTTTAATTCCTCGTACAGCCGGCACCTCTTTAGCAGGACAGGTTGTTGGAAATGGTATCATTGTTGATGTTTCTAAATACATGTGTAAGATACTAGAGTTTAACGAAGCAGAGCATTGGATAAGAGTTGAACCGGGTGTTGTTTTGGATGAATTAAATAAGATCGTAGAAAGTAAAGGTCGGTTCTTTGCTCCCGAAACTTCAACTTCAAACAGATGTATGGTTGGAGGCATGGTTGGCAATAATTCATGTGGCGCGCATTCATTAATTTATGGTAGCACCAGAGATCATACTGTAGCTATCAATGCTTTGCTTAGCGATGGCTCAGAAGTAGAATTCAAAGCCTTAAGTAAAGAAGAATATCAAGAAAAGTTAAATCTTAATACATTAGAAGGGAATCTTTACCGACAAATCAATGATATTTTAACTGATAAAGAAAATCAAAAAGAAATAATAGAACAATATCCAGATAAAAGTTTAGAAAGACGAAATACCGGTTATGCTATTGATATGTTGATGGATTGCGATGTTTTTACTGACAATAATGCTAAGTTTAATTTCTCAAATCTCATTGCGGGATCAGAAGGCACATTGGCATTCAGTACAGATATTACATTGAATCTTGTCCCTCTCCCAGCCAAAGAAAAAGCCTTGGTTTGTATTCATTGTCATACCTTAATGGACGCTCTCAAAGGAAATATCATCGCACTTAAATACAAACCTGTTGCGGTAGAATTAATGGACGATATTATCATGAATTGTACCAAAGATAACATCGAACAACGCAAGAATCGTTTCTTTATTGAAGGAGAGCCCGGTGCAATGCTCATTGTTGAGTTTGCAATGGATAATAAAGAGGATATACTAAAGGCAGCCGGAGATATGGAAACCGAAATGCGTGAAGCTGGTTATGGTTATAATTTTCCTGTTCTTTTTGGTGATGATATTAAGAAAGTCTGGAACTTACGTAAAGCAGGTTTAGGATTATTATCAAATATTCCCGGAGATGCTAAACCAGTTCCGGTAACCGAAGATACAGCAGTTAATCCAAACGTTTTACCGGAATATATCACAGAGTTTAAAGCAATTTTAAATAAATATAACCTTAGTTGTGTGTATTATGCACACATTGCAACAGGAGAACTGCATTTACGTCCGGTTCTTAATTTAAAAGACCCAAAAGATGTAGAATTGTTCCATACTGTTGCATTAGAAACTGCTCATTTAGTTAAGAAATATAAAGGCTCACTAAGTGGCGAACATGGTGATGGAAGGTTAAGAGGAGAGTTTATTCCATTGATGTTGGGTGATAAAATCTATGAACTCTTCAAACAAATAAAAAACACCTGGGATCCTGATCATATCTTTAATCCAAATAAGATAGTAGATACTCCGCCAATGAATTCTTTCTTAAGGTTTGAGCCTGGAAAAGCTAATCCTGAGATAGAAACTATCTTTGATTTTAGTAATGATAAAGGTATATTAAGAGCAGCCGAAAGATGTAATGGATCTGGAGATTGTCGTAAGTCGGAGATTATTGGCGGAACAATGTGTCCAAGCTTTATGGCAACTCGTAACGAGAATTCCACAACTCGTGCAAGAGCTAATATTCTTAGAGAGTTTTTAACTAATTCAAACAAAAAGAATCCATTTGATCATAAAGAAATCTACGAAGTATTTGATTTGTGTTTATCTTGTAAAGGTTGTAAATCAGAATGTCCTTCAAGTGTAGATGTAGCAAAACTTAAAGCCGAATTTCTTCAACATTATTATGATGCTAACGGTATTCCATTGCTTACAAGAGCAATTGCATATATTTCAAGCATAAATGCAATAGGTTCGATATTCCCTTCTATTACTAATTTCTTTATGAGTAATAGTTATACATCTTCAATAGCTAAGTCAATATTAGGCTTTGCTCAAAAAAGAAGTATTCCTTTATTATCTAAAATAACATTAAGAAAATGGTATGATGCTAATAATAATAAATCTAAGGCTTATTCTAATGGTAAAGTATATCTTTTTGCTGATGAATTTACCAATTACAATGAATCGGAAATAGGTATTAAAGCTATTCGCTTATTAAATAAGTTAGGTTATGAAGTTATCATACCTAAGCATTTAGTAAGTGGAAGAACCTTCTTATCAAAAGGGTTATTAAGAACAGCAAAGAAAATTGCAATAAAGAATACAATATTATTAAAGGACATTATAACAAAAGACACACCTTTAATAGGAATAGAACCATCAGCAATATTAGCATTCAGAGATGAATACCCAGATTTAGTTGGCAAAGAATTAAAAGCAACAGCACTTAAACTTGCCGAGAATGCACTGTTATTTGATGAGTTTTTATCAAAAGAAATAGATAGAGGCAAGATTAGTAAAGATAGTTTTACTAAAGATACAAAAGCTATTAAATTGCATGGACATTGTCAACAGAAATCAATTGCTTCTACAGCTCCAACAAAGAAAGTATTATCTTTCCCCGAAAACTATTCAGTCACAGAAATACCTTCAGGATGTTGCGGTATGGCTGGTTCATTTGGTTACGAAAAAGAGCACTACGATTTATCAATGAAAGTAGGAGAATTAGTTTTATTCCCTGCAATAAGAAATACAGATCAAGAAACAATAATAGCAGCATTAGGAACCAGTTGTCGTTGCCAGATCAAAGATGGAACTGATAGAGACGCAATACATCCAGCTGAAATATTATTTGATGCACTTATTAAATAGAATATACAATAATTATTAATAAGAATAAGTTATATTAATAATCAATTATTCATATAAATGAAAAGAATACTATTCTTATTCGGAATCTTCTTATTTATAGCTATTACATCATGTAATAAAGATAAAGTTTCGACTTATAATGCTTCTTTTCATGCAACACCTTACCAGATTAAAATCCCAAAGTACTTCCCTACCCTATTAAATATCCCTTCAGATAATCCAATGACTGTCGAAGGAATAAGACTTGGAAGATACTTATTTTATGATGGAAGATTATCAGGCAGAACTGAACCAGATTCATTAATGAGTTGCTGTACATGTCATATACAAGCTAATGCTTTTGAATGCGGAATAAATAACACTCACTTTGTTGGTGGCGCAACATTCGGATTAACAGGAATACCTACTCCACATCACATGTTACCAATGATTAATCTTGCGTTTAATAATAATGGTTATTTCTGGAGTGGATTAATAAATAAGAATAATACAACGTTAGGGAATGCAGCCTATGGAGTCCCTGTTCAGCAACCATATAATTATACTAATATTGAATCTGTAGTCTGGATGGCAATAACTACTCCTCATGAAATAAATGGAACAATAGATAGAACAGTAAACATGATTAAATCTATTCCAATGTATCCACCAATGTTTAAAGCAGCTTTTGGAACCGAAGAAATAAATATTGACAGGATTAGTAAAGCTATAGCACAATTTGTACGCACATTAATATCCTCAAATTCTAAATTTGATAAATATCTTAGAGGAGAAACTAATCTTACAACAGATGAGTTTGCTGGTTATGTGCTATTTGTTTCAGAAAATGGAGGAGATTGTTTTCACTGTCATGGAGGAGGAGGAAATCCTTTATTTACTACTAATCTATTTTATAATAATGGAATGGACAGTATATTCAATGACCCGAGAGATCATACTCAAGTTACACATAATGTATATGATAAAGGTTCTTACAAAGCCCCTACTCTTCGTAATATTATGTATACTGCACCCTATATGCACGATGGAAGATTTAATACTATTGATGAAGTATTAACTTTTTATAATTCAAAAGTTATTTTATCACCTTACATAAGCCCATTAATGCATCATGCAAACACAGGAGGTGTTCAGTTAACAGCTATACAATTACAACAATTAAAAACATTTTTAACTACTTTAAATGATACTGATTTTATAACTGATACTACATTTTCTAAGCCGTCAAATTTAAAATAATCTTTTATTTTATATCTATTGCAACCTTTTATACGTTCAACATGTTTATAAAATACATATTCTGCAAAAAATAATCAAAAACTTAAAATAAGAAGTCTTCTTTTCAATAATTAATAGATGAAATACACAATAAAGTTTCTAATAATAACACTCCTATTTTTAACATTATTTAAATCTACTAAACTAGTAGCACAAAATCCTATCCTCTGGTATAAAGACTGGTCAGTGAGTGGTGAACTGGGATTAAGTTATTTTTTTGGAGATGTAAACGATAATCATAATCGCATTTCAAATAATACACCTTTAAGTAGTTTTTACTGGGATAATAAAGAATTTATGTCAAGTATAACTCTTGCTAAGCAAATGGATAGATATTGGGGAGTAAGATTACATCTATTATATGGTAATTTGGCAGGATCTAATGATAATATTAGAGTTTCTTTTACAGGAAAGGTTTTTGAGAGTGATATAGATGTTACTTTTAACTTTATTGATATGATATTTAAACGACCAGAGAAAACTAAGTTTAAATACTATGCTTTTGTTGGTCTGGGGATATCTAAATATAGAGCTGTAAGTAGCGTAATGAATACCGGTAAATTTATAAATCAAGTTGGTTATCAGGATTCAGGTAGATTTGTATCTAAATTAAATACGGATGCGTTAATGTCATTTGGTTTAGGTATTAAATATAATTTAAATAAGCAATGCTTTTTTACTTTCGAGACTTCATTAAGATATGTTAATACAGATGTTCTTGATGCGTATAGCTCAACATACAGTAAAGTTGAAGGTTTTGGTTTCATGTCAATTGGATTTGGTTATAAATTTGATTTTAGAATTTGGAAAGGTAGTAATGGAGACTCCTGGCAAAAATCAAAAGGCAAGAAGAACGATCCAAGGAATTCGGGGATGAATAATAATAAGAAAACCAGATTAAAAAATAAATGGAAATAGGTTTTCATTTATCTAATTTAAAATCTAAGTTCTAATGAAGATTTATTTAATAGGCTATATGTCATCCGGTAAAAGCACCTTAGGCAAAACATTAGCCAATCGATTACAGCTTAAATTTATTGACACAGATGAAGCTTTTGAAACGAAATATCAAATTAGTATAAATGATTTCTTTATAAAATTTGGCGAAGAAAAATTTAGGGAACTTGAACACCAACTTTTAAGTTCACTTGCTAAAATTGAAGACGCTGTAATCTCAACCGGTGGAGGAACTCCTTGTTATTATAATAATATTGATATAATCAATGAAAATGGGATTTCAATATATCTAAAACTACATCCTAAATCTATAATCTCAAGATTAAAGGCATCTAAAAAGCAACGTCCTTTAGTTAATGATATGGATAATGAAACTTTTGAAGAATATATAGAAAAACATCTTAACTCAAGAGAAATATTTTACATTAAAGCCCAATACATCATTAAATCGGAGAACTTAACTATAAATGAATTGATGCAGTTTGTTAAGGATAATATTATCAAAAAGGAATAAAAAAAGTCCCCGAACATTAATTCGGGGACTTAGAACTTGAATAGAACTAAAAAAAAGTTATATCAATTAATAGCGTCTACGATCTCCGCCGCCTCTGTTGTATCCACCGCCTCTGTCGTCATTACTTCCGTAATTACTTCTTGGTCTTTCAACTCTATCTTGAGCTACATTAACTGTAATAGCTCTCTGGTCTAATTCCATACCATTTAATTTTTCGATAGCAATTGTTGCTTCTTCATCATTTGGCATTTCAACAAAACCGAATCCTTTTTTCTTTCCAGTAAATCTGTCAGTAATAATTTTTACTGAATTAACAGTACCGTGTTCTTCGAATATCGATTGTAATTTGTTTTCTTCGACATTCCAACTTAAATTTCCTACGTAAATGTTCATGTTACACTTTTTAATGTGATAAATAAAAAGCAAAAGTAGTTATAATTAAATTGATAATCAAACAAAAAAAATCACTTATTATTCAAAATATTTTAAGCACCCTAAAAATAAGCATCAATATATCTGGTTTATAAATATTTAAGCAACGAATTAATTCAGATTACCTTAAAATATATTATCTTAAAATATGTTAAAATAAAAAGAGTACTCATAGTTGAGTACTCTTTTTATGATTTATAGAAGAATATATTATTTTAAACCACGTCTTTTCAGCAATGGGTCAACGGAAGGCTCCTGACCTCGGAACTTTTTGTACTGATCCATTCCTTCACCGTCACCTGATTCTTTTAAGCAGAATTTTCTGAATTTTGTTGCGATATCTTTATTGAAAATATCACCTGATTCTTTAAAATAATTGAATGCATCAGCATCAAGTACGGCAGACCATATATAAACATAGTATCCTGCTGCATATCCACCATCAAAAATATGGGAGAAATAGGTTGAACGATAACGAGGTAAAATCTCAGGAATTAATCCTAATTTATCCATACTAGCTTTTTCGAATGCTTCTACATCCAGATTTTTCATTTCTGCTAAGCCATGATAATCTAAATCTAATAAGGAAGCAGCTAAATACTCAACTGTTTCGAAACCTTGATTAAACAAACCACTATTTTTAATTTTCTTAATTAAATCATCAGGGATAACTGCTCCTGTTTTATAATGTTTGGCAAAATGTTTTAACACTTCAGGTTCGCTTGCAAAATTTTCCATAAATTGTGATGGCATTTCAACATAATCCTGAGGAACGTTACCTGCTGTACGAGTATATTTTCCTTCTGTAAATAAACCATGTAATCCATGTCCAAATTCATGGAAAAGTGTAGTTACCTCATCCCAAGTTAACAATGCAGGAGTATCTCCAACGGGTTTGGTAAAATTGGTAACAATTGAATTAATACATTCAACTTTCTTGCCATTATCCCAACCGGCGCTCTGGAAAGATGTATTCCAAGCTCCTCCCCTTTTTGAATCACGTGGATAATAATCAAAATACATAATTCCTAAATGTTTACCATCTGCTTCCTTAACTTCGAATGTTTCAACATCTTTTTGATAAACCGGCAAATTGGTAACTTTGGTAAATGTTATACCATATAATTTATTAGCAACATAAAATATACCTTCTTTTACATTTGTCAAACTAAAATATGGTTTAATTTCACTTTCATCCAAATCATATTTTGCTTTGTGTAATTTTTCGGCATAATACCACCAATCCCAAGATGCAAGTTTAAAATTCCCGCCTTCTTTGTCGGCTATTTGTTGCATTTCTGCTAATTCGGCTTTAGCTACAGGCAAGGCTGATGCCCATAGTTTTGATAAGAACTCCTCTGCTTTTTGGGGAGTTTTAGCCATATTATCATCAATTACATAAGCTGCATACGATTTGTAACCTAACAATTGAGCTTTCTTGATTCTAAGATCAATAATTTTCTTAATATATTCTTTATTATCGAATTCATTACCGTTATTTGCTCTCATAAAATAGCCACGATAAAGTTTTTCGCGTAGTGCACGGTTTTTAGCGTATTGTAAAAATGGTATCATACTTGGTTTATCAAGTGTGAATACCCATTTGCCATCAAGTTTTTTATCTTTTGCTGATTGAGCAGCTCCATTTATAACTTCCTCAGATAAACCTTCGAGATCTTTTTTGTTATCTATAACTAATTTGAAGTTTTTGTTAGTTTCGGCCAATACATTGTTTCCATATTTTAATAAAACTGTTGATAAGTCTTCGTTAACTTTGCGAAGTTCAGTTTTTTTATCTTCAGGAAGGTTAGCTCCTTTACGTACAAAATCATTGTAATGTTTTTCGACTACACGCAATTGCTGGTCATCTAATTTCATATCCTTGCGTTTATCATAAATAGTTTTGATACGTTTAAATAAATTTTCATTTAAATAAATATCATCACTATGCTTTGACAACATAGGGTTTATCTTAGCTGCCAAATTCTGCATTTGTTCGCTTGTGTTGGCATCAGCAAGATTAAAGAAGACACTACTTACTTTGGTTAACAACTTGCCCGACTTGTCGAAAGCTAAAATTGTATTATCAAATGTTGGCTCCTCTTTGATGCCGGCAATTGAGTCAATTTCTGCTTTTTGTTGCTTCATACCTTCAATAAATGCCGGCAAATAATGCGTGGTATCTATTTTGTCGAAAGGTGGCACCTGAAACGGAGTTGTGTACTCCGATAAGAAAGGATTATCTCCTTTTTTAGCATTTTTACATGCTGTTCCAATTAATATGGTCATAACCATTAAAATTATTACTGTTTTTTTCATTTATATTACAGATTTTAGTGTATTAAATTATGTGTGTTTAAAACGTCGGTAAAATTATCACTTATTTTTGATTTAATTCAATAAATATTTAAAAAAGTCTTCACCAAATTAATGATGAAGACTTTTTAGTGATTTTCATACTGTGAAAAATAAAATCATCTTTAATAATTTTCTTTATATTTATATCCGAAGCTCGGGTTTAAATATAAATAAGAAGAAGAAAAGAGACTTTAAATAAGTTGCAATTTAGATGTTATTAGATACTAAATTTCTCCATTATGCAAATCCCAAATAGGAAAACACAACTCATAATCATTCCAGATAATATCACCGTATTCAATAGTGAAGGACGTAAACAATTCTTTGTTCAGATACTTATTTGTCATTGGATTTTTTGATTTTTTTAAGAAATTCTCAAAATCTATTATCCTTTCTACGCCATCGGAGAACAAAAAATAGATTTTGTAATCACCTTTATATTTAACTTCTTGTATTGAAACAACCATAGCTTTAAATTTTTTTAGTTAAGGTTTCACACGATATTGGCACGTTATAAACAAAAAAGTCTATCCATTTTCTCACGATATCTTCCCTTAATGCTTCTACTAATTTTTTAAATTTCTTTTGGTTTTGCATATCCAGCGGTTCTTTACCTTGAACATCCGATAGAATAACTTTTTCAAATTTACCTTCTTTATAAATTATTTCTGCTTTACTTTCCTTCCCCTGATACTTACAATGAACATGTATTGGTTCATGTTCGCTCGAATAAAACAGAATTATTAATCCAAAATACTCATATAGTTTCGGCATGTTTATTTTTTTTACAAAGATACGAATAAAATTGATTTCATTCTTATTTGAACACTCATAATTTTATTAATATTTTGATTCGAATACACGATTAAAATATAAATAAGAAGAAGAAAGACAAGTGAAATAAAGGCGGGACACCTTGTTAAAATGGAACGTAATGAGGATATTAAGCCCAAATCAAGTCTTGAGTAATTCTATTCTTTCTTCAATTCTTTTCAATGTCAAATATACGTCTTTGAAATATTTAAAGGCTTTTTCTTTTGAAAATAATTCTTGATAATTTTGAGAAAATACAGGTGAAAGAGTAGTTATTTCTGTTTTAATACCTGGTTTAATTTCTTCTCCTTTTTTTAAAGATTCCATTCCTTCATTAATATTAAACATAAATCCTGTGAACATTTCAGGTGCATCATGTATTATTCTATTTATTTCAGCATGAGAATATGGATTTCTTATTTTATCTCTATAACTATCTAAAATAATAAATTCTTCTTCTGTAATTAAATTTTCTTCTTTTGCCAATTTTAATGAATTAGATAATTTTTGGTGATCATACTTTTCAATTGCCTCCAAAGTTTTCTCATTATATAAATTAGGTTTAGAAAAGTCAAGATTAATTGTATATTTATTAATCAATGCTAATTTTATTATTCTTTCAAGAAAATGATTAGTACTAAAAATACTTGCCTGGTTTAATTCTAATAAAAGACATTGAAGAATTTCATTTCTGAGAGTAGTCAGTTCTACAAAATGATATAATTTATCTTCAAAGTATTCATTTAAACTTGCATAATTTTCTTCAGTTAGTTTAGTATAATTTGATTTATAGAATTCTTTCATTTATAATGATTTTATATAGATTTGTATAGAACAAAGCGTTGCTTGCTTTTAGCAAACGCTCATTCTCCAATATTTCATATTATATTATTATCTTGAAATTGAGAATTGATAGTTATAAACATCTATTTCTGTCGCAAATAAACCTAAGTAAATTGCATCATTTTTTTTAATAATTATAGCTTTTTGATAACCATTAATTGGATCTTTATCTTTTGTTGTACAGTAATAATATTTGCAAATGCCATCAAAAGAATATTTTTTTCTACAACTTTATTAATAATAAAATAAACAGTTTTTGTTCCACCATCTATAAAATTGGAAATTGAAATTTCTTTGTTGTTAATATTAATAGTCCTACTTATATTTTCGGTTTGAACGTCCGATTTAGTTACAATAGTATAAGAACTATTGTAAGTTTGAGAATAAGTAGTCAAACTTATAATTGTTAAAAAGATAATTAGATTTATTGTTTTCATTTTGATTTTTTTTGATTTATAATTAGTCACAAAAGTAATAAAATTAATTTAATACAATCAACAAATTTTTTTATTAATAAATACTTTACAAATTTACAACATTGTTCCCAATACTGCTTATTATTTCGAGATTTATTTCTTTAAATCGGTTTTTAATTGTTTAATGTATTGATATCTAGTTTAAAGCTTCTATTTCTAATATATTACATAATAGCTTATAAATAGGTGCTTTAATGTTTGCCTTTGTTGGAAATCAAGTTAATTGGAGTATCTTTTTTCTTTGAGATAGGACAATGAACGTTCAACGGAGCATCTCAAAGTTTGGAGATAGGACAATGAACGTTCAACGGAGCATCACAAAGTTTTGAGATAAGACAATGAACGTTCAACGGAGCATCCCAAAGTTTTGAGATAGGACAATGAACGTTCAACGGAGCATCAAAAAGTTTTGAGATATGACAATCAACGTTCAGATACCTATCTCAAAGTTTTGAGATAGGACAATCAACACTGATTGTTGTATCGCAAAGTTTTGAGACACGACATTACGTCTTGATTCATATTTAGTTAAATTTTAAGAAGCTACAATTAACATTTTTTTATATCTACATTTATTGGGGGATAGTATCTGCAACAAAAAATGTCGTACCTCATTGTGTGGAGATACGACATTTAGAACTTTTTTAGGTATTGCAATCTTTTTTAAGATTAAAATACAATTGCTTTTTGCAATCTTAATGTCAATGAAAAAGCTTTTTCATTATATTACTAATCCAATTAAACATTTAATTAAAGGATAAAAAGTTATGTTAAGAAGGATTAATTTCAGAAAGAAGAAATGAATTGGTTTTGTTTATCCACGAATTAATAAAATAACTCCTGTTATCAATAAATTCACAATAGAAATAGGTATTAACCAAGTCCATCCTAAACGCATTAATTGATCGTAACGGAAACGAGGTAAAGTCCATCTTATCCACATAAAAACAAAGCCAAAGAAAGATATTTTTAAGAAGAAAACTGCTGTTCCAATTATTGTAATCCAGTTATGCGACAAACCGAGGCTGTCCTGGAAAGGAAAATTGTATCCACCAAAGAAAAGTGCCGAGATAATTGCACTTGAGATAAACATATTAATGTATTCGGAGAATAAATAGAAACCTAACTTCATACTGCTGTATTCGGTATGGAAACCACCAACGAGTTCGGTTTCGCATTCGGGCAAATCAAAAGGTGCACGGTTGCATTCTGCCAAAGCACATATCATAAATACTAAAAAACCTACCGGTTGATACCATATATTCCAGTTAATACCCTTTTGCTGGGATACAATATCATTTAAACTCAACGAACCAGCCATCATAACAACAGCCAACACCGCAAGCCCCATAGCCAACTCATAACTAATCATCTGAGAAGCGGCACGGACAGCACCCAACAACGAATATTTATTGTTAGAAGCCCATCCACCAAGCATTATACCGTAAACACCAACGGAAGTGACAGCCATAATGTAAAGCAAACCAATATTAATATCGGCTACCTGCAACGAATATACCTTCCCTCCTATCTCAAGCGTTTTGCCCCACGGAATCACAGCACTGGTAAGTAAACAAACGAACATCGCCAGCATCGGCCCCATAATAAACAGGAAACGATTGGCTGTATTGGGCATAAACTCTTCTTTAAACAACAGCTTTAAACCATCGGCCAAAGGCTGAAAGATACCAAACGGTCCTGCACGGTTAGGCCCCAGTCTGTCCTGAAACCATGCCGCAAACTTACGTTCAAGATACGTTGAATACATTGCTACCAGCAAGCTAATCATCATGATTGCCGATATAAGTATTATCTTATATGTAATAAAATTCCAATCCATTCTTTATTATTGCTATTCTTGTGGTTCAGTTTTGCCCTCAATAGGCTTAATAATTGACTGCTTTGTTAGTTTGCCGTAATGATTCTGCGAAATAACCGAAGTACGCTTAATATCTCTAGGTCCTTCCACTTCCCAGTCTGATAGATTCTTCTTCTCAAACCTGCATTCGTTGCAAATAAAATCTTCTAACTCACCATACTGATCTTTTCTACCCGTTACGCGATATATTTCAGACCCAAACATCCAAAGAACAACCTTTCCGGCACATTCTTCGCAATGTCTATGAGCATCCATAGCTTTAGTAAACCACACACGGTTCTTAAAACGAAACGTCTTGTCGGTAAGAGCACCCACAGGACACACATCAATAATATTTCCCGAGAAATCATTCTCAATAAAATTCTCAACAAAAGTACTTATCTCCGACACATCACCTCGATACAACACCCCATGAACCCTTTCGTTGGTAATCTGCTCGGCAGTATACACACAACGATAGCAAAGTATACATCTGTTCATGTGTAGCTTAATCTTATCACCAAAATCCTGAGGCGAAAACTCGCGACGGTCTTCTTCGTACCTTGTTTCTTCCAAACCATGTTCGTAGCTCAGGTTCTGAAGGTCGCATTCACCCGCCTGATCACAAACAGGACAATCTAAAGGGTGATTTATCAATAAAAACTCAACGATAGCTTTTCGTTCTTTCAACACTTCGTCAGAAGTAATATTGGCAACCACCATCCCATTCTGCACCAAAGTACTGCACGAAGGCACCAACTTAGGCAAAGGACGCGGGTCCAGCTCCGACGAATGTATAACCTTAACCAGACAAGTCCTGCACTTACCTCCCGAGCCCTTAAGCTTGGAATAATAACACATTGCAGGCGGTACTATCTTCCCTCCTATCTTTCGGGCAGCATTCAGTATCGTTGTCCCCTCGTCAACTTCCGTTGTTATATTATCTATTGTTACTCTTAACATTTCTTTCTATTTATAATACTTTTCAATATTGAGATGACAAATATTCTTAACAATATCAGCAAACTCATCATGAAACTATTAGTAATTGTACGTAAATTAACAAATATTTGCTTACTATGTTTAATAGTGCAAAGATAAAAAATTAAGGCTTTGTTATGTATTTTTATTGTTATGATTTTTATATTTATAACCGAAGCTCGGGTTTAAATATAAATGAAGAAAAGAATGTGCAATTTTTCAACCTGACAGGTTCTTTCCTGTTAGTTTTTTTTTATTTTTATGATGATGATTTTTATATTTATAACCGAAGAAAAGTTTTAAATATAAATGAAAAAAAGGCAGATGTTATTTTAAAACAACTGCCTTTATAATTTAATTTTTAAGGATACTATTTCCCAAAATTATTCCCTAAGATTTTCCCTAATTTACCATGTATTTCAAGAAGTTCTTTTTGTTCTTCTTCTGTCAATTCAACATTATCATTATCTAAAATTTCTGCTATTTTTTTCATAGCTTCCAAAATTTGATCGTATGCACTCATATTTATAAAATATTTAATTTCCCTACTCATAAGGCTTTTCAGTTCCGCCCCGTTTTTTTTATTGGTTTCTGGTTTCCAATTTTTATTTAATAGTTCTAACTGCACGAACATGAGCATCTAATAGTACATTAATTTGACCTCCTTCCGCATCCGAATCTTCGTTTATCCAACTACCAGCTCGGATTATAAATTTTGTAACTTCTCTATGTTCAGACCTCATATACCAAGTATCTTTCCCATCATCATCTTTTCCACCAATATCAAAAAACATTTTAAAAGAATAATTTTTTCCATCATTTCTATCAAACCAATATTCTTTATCTTTTAATGCCAATTTTTTATGAAACATTAATTTAAGTTCTTCTTCGTTAGGTAATCTCCACCCTTCGCCTAATGATTTGCACAACTCTTGTGCTTTTGTAAACCAAATTTCATCATATTCCCCAAAAAGAAGTAAATCTTTTTTCATAACTTCCAGATTGCCTATTTTAATAGTATTTGCAGGGTCAATTTTTGCTGTGGGATCACAAACCTTTTTGGATGGATCGGATCTTGGATCTACTGCTACCTTCTTTTTTATATGTATTGAATCATAATTAGCCTCTTTATATTCATCCCCTATTTCGTTTTCAACTTGACAATAAACATTTAGAGAGAAAAATACAAAAATTATTATACTTGAAATTTTCATTAAATTTTTCATTTTTATTTTTATTTAAATTATTGAAATATTTTATTTATTAAATAATCTTAATTCAGTTTTTAATACAATTATGATAAATTGCATTTATGAATAGAATTCTGTAACTATTTTTAATAATTCAGGTGAAATTTATATTCGCAACTGAACAAAATTAATAATTAAAGCAATATTATTCTTATAAGCAATCGAGAGCACATTTCTCTGTACAACGATATCTCCCAACCCTTACACCCAATAAATCTTGAGATTCCTTATAAGTATACCAATGATTTCCTTCTTTGTATCTAAAATAGCCTTCCCCTTTTTTAAACATCTTTCCACAACAATCACATTTTTGCAATGTTTTTTCTTCTTCTGCAGTTTTAATAGCAGCTTGTTTTAATGAATCTTCTTTAGCAGCAGCTTGTTTTTTATTACTTGAATCACAAGAATAGAATAAAAGCATACTAATAATAAAAAATAAGAATAAAATTTTTTTCAT
>JBAXLO010000035.1:0-28597 GCA_037134755.1 Bacteroidota bacterium
TGGGGATTGATCAAATTATTAAAAGGATTGTTAATAAACTGGGAAATCTCGAAAAAGTATTCTTAACTGGTAGTCTGGCTGCTGGTAATGATAGCAAGAGTTTAGATTTAATTTTTGTAGGTGAAGGTTTAGATAGTGAATATCTTTTACATTTGGTGCAGAAATCTGAAAGTTTTATTAGTAGAAAGATACTTTTTAGAATTTGTAATCAGATAGAATTGGAGCTTATACTTAAAGATAAAACAGATAATTTTTTGCTGATTTGGCAACAATAGGGAAAGAATAATGTTAATGTGTAAATTTTATTAGTCATTACAATTATGTAACTGACGTGGCGAAGCTGTGTTAATCAACTAAAAACATCTCCACTGATAGCGCAAATAAAACCACTGAGAAGAACAGAAAATAATAATCAGAGTACATCAGTGGTTCAAAATAAGTAAAAAGGTAAAAGTAAAAAGAGAAAAATAATTTAATCAGTGCAATCATTGGATCAAAATAAGGGAAAAGTAAAAAGGAAAAATAATTTAACCAGAGCGAAAGGAAAAAGTAAAACACGACCCTTCGACTTCGCTCTGGATGCCAATTTACTCAGCAATCTAAATTAAATAAATAATCAGAACAATTAGTGGGTTAAAATAAGTAAAAAAGTAAAAATAAAAATTAATTAAATCAGAGTAAAAGTATAAAGTAAAACTTAGACTTTTCGGCTTCGCTCTGGGTACCACTTCACTCAGCAACCTAAATTAAAGAGCAATAAGTGAAGAAATAAATACATATCCACGTAAATTCAAAGATGAAACACAAATATATACAAATAACATAAAATATATTTTAAAAATGCCATATCAACGAATTAAAAATACAAGGGTCTTAGTTACCGGAGGAGCAGGTTTTATAGGATCAAATCTTTGTGAAGATTTACTAAAATATGACAATGAAGTAGTCTGTTTAGATAATTTCTCTACTGGACGAATTGAAAATTTGAAAGAATTCTTATATCATCCTAATTTTAAATTAGTAGTTGGTGATATTAGAAATCTTGATGATTGTAAAAAAGCAATGGAAGGAATTGATATTGTATTACAAGAAGCGGCTTTAGGTTCAGTGCCTCGTTCAATAAACGATCCAATAACAACCAACACTGTGAATGTTGGTGGCTTTTTAAATGTATTAATTGCAGCAAGAGATGCAAAAGTTAATAGG
This sequence comes from Bacteroidota bacterium, assembly GCA_037134755.1. GTDB lineage: Bacteria > Bacteroidota > Bacteroidia > Bacteroidales > JACABE01 > JBAXLO01. Next base: position 1,207 of record JBAXLO010000035.1, read on the forward strand.
CTTGTATATGCTGCGAGCTCTTCTACTTATGGTGATTCTGAAAATTTACCTAAAGTTGAACATATTATTGGAAAACCACTTTCTCCTTATGCTGTAACTAAATATGTAAATGAATTATATGCCCATGTTTTTGGATTAAATTACGGATTAAATATTATTGGATTGCGATATTTTAATGTTTATGGCCGACGACAAGATCCAAATGGAGCGTATGCAGCAGTAATACCTAAGTTTACAATGCAATTAATGGCACATGAATCTCCGTTAATAAATGGTGATGGTACTAATTCAAGGGATTTCACTTATATAGATAATGTGATCCAAATGAATAATCTTGCTGCTACTACTGTAAATAAACTTGCAGTAGGAGAAGTTTTTAATACTGCTGTGGGAGATAGAAATGATTTGAATGAATTGGTGAAGTATCTTATTGAATTTTTAAGTGAATTTGATTTTATAATTAGAGATATTGAAATTAAATACGGGCCATACAGAAAAGGAGATATTCCACATTCTTTAGCAAATATTGATAAAGCAACTACAATTCTAGGATATAAACCTACCCATAATTTACAACAAGGATTAAAAGAGGCTGTTAAGTGGTATTGGGAAAACTTAAATGACATTGAAAAAAGTTAAAATATTAAAATCTTAAAATATGTTTAAAAGAAAAACTTTATTAATAACTGGAGGAACTGGGTCATTTGGGAATGCTGTACTTAAAAGGTTTATTGATACTGAGATAAAAGAAATTCGTATATTTTCACGAGATGAAAAAAAACAAGATGATATGCGAAAATCATTAAATAATCCTAAAGTTAAATTTTATATTGGTGATGTGCGAGATTTACATTCAGTAGAAAATGTGATAAAAGGAGTAAATTTTATATTTCATGCTGCTGCTTTAAAACAAGTACCTTCTTGTGAATTTTTTCCATTGGAAGCTGTTAAAACAAACATTTTTGGTACTGAAAATGTTTTATCTGTTGCAGAAACACATGGTGTAAAGAGAGTTGTTGTTCTAAGCACTGATAAAGCTGCTTACCCCATCAATGCTATGGGAATGTCGAAAGCATTAATGGAGAAAGTTATGATTGCTAAATCTAGAAATTTAAATCCGAATCAACAAGTTTTTTGTGGTACTCGATATGGAAATGTAATGGCTTCCAGAGGTTCAGTAATACCTTTGTTTATTGAACAAGTTAAAACTGGGAAGCCATTAACCATAACAGACCCTAATATGACACGATTTATAATGACTTTAGAGGATGCTGTTGATTTAGTGTTATATGCTTTTGAGAATGGCAAACCCGGAGATATTTTTGTTCAAAAAGCTCCAGCTGCCACTATTGAAGTTTTAGTCAAAGCTTTGTTGGAATTGTACAACGCAAAAAATGAAGTTAGAATTATTGGAACTCGTCATGGTGAAAAACTTTATGAAACTTTAGTGAATAGGGAAGATATGGTTAAAGCCGAAGATTTAGGAAATTATTATCGAATACCAGCTGATAACCGAGATTTAAATTATGAACAATATTTCAGCGAAGGCAAAGATGATGTTTCGAAAGTCGAAGAATATCATTCTCACAATACACATCGATTAGATGTTGAAGGGATGAAAAAGCTTTTACTGAAGTTGGATATGATTCGGGATGATCTTGGTATTAAGTAAATAGTGACCAGTAATCAGTGATTTGTAATCTGTAAAATTAAAAACAAGAAATCATCATTCTAATTTTGGATATAATTGACAGATAAATTTAAAAGGGATCATAAGAAAAAGGCTAGAAATGGATAACATTTCGCAGATTACACATAACGCAATTAAGGTTGGAATAACCGGTCAGGCAGGGTTTGTTGGAACTCATTTATATAATACTTTAGGTCTATATCCTGAGATGTTTGAAAGAATTCCTTTTGAGGATGCTTATTTTCAAAATGAAGAAACACTTAAAATATTTGTAAAGCAATGTGATATAATTATTCATTTGGCTGCAATGAATCGCCATAATGATCCTGAAATTATTTATAATACAAATATTGGATTGGTAAAACAATTAATTTCTGCTTGTGAACAAACAAATTCTACTCCTCATATAATCTTTTCTTCATCAACACAGGAAGAACGTGATAATTTATATGGAAAATCGAAAAAGGAAGGACGTCAACTATTCGAATATTGGGCTGAACAACATCAAGCGAGATTCACGGGATTAGTTATACCAAATGTATTTGGTCCTTTTGGCAGTCCTTATTATAATTCTGTAATTGCTACTTTCTGCCATCAATTAACCCACAATGAAACACCAAAAATTGAAGTGGATGGCGAGATAAAGTTAATTTATATTGGAGAATTGGTTGCTGAGATTATAAAAGCTTTTAGCGATAAGCATTTAGCCGTTAGCAACCCAATCACCAATCACCAATCACCAACTACTATTCAAATCCCCAATACTTCAACAATTAAAGTTTCTGATTTACTAAGAAAACTAACTGAATATAAAACCAACTATTTTGAAAAGGGAGAAATACCTTCATTAGATAATACTTTTGATAGAAACTTATTTAATACTTTATTATGCTATATCGACCATAAAACTTTCTTCCCTTTTATGCTAAAGAAGAATACAGATGCAAGAGGAAGTTTTATTGAAACAGTAAAACTAAACAGTGGAGGTCAAGTTTCTTTTTCAACTACAGTATCTGGTATAACAAGAGGGAATCATTTTCACACAAGAAAAGCAGAACGTTTTGCTGTAATTAAAGGGAAGGCATTAATTGAATTAAGACGGATTGGAACAAACGAAATATTATTATTTGAATTAGATGGAGAAAACCCTTCATTTGTAGATATGCCAATATGGTACACTCATAATATTAAGAACATTGGTGAAGAAGATCTCTATACAATTTTCTGGATTAACGAGCATTATGATGCGAATGACCCAGATACGTATTTTGAAAAAGTTTGAAGAAAAGCGATTAGCTAATAGCTTTTAGCACTAAGCCTATAGCTTTTAGAAACGAATAATATTTTTAAGGAAATGCAGTATTCTGATGAACAAAAATTTAATTAACTTTGATATCAGCAATCATTATATTTAAAATCATAAAACTAAACTAAACTAAAGGCTAACAGCTAATTGCTAATCGCTAACAGCTCTTCACTATGAAAGACTTCAGAACATTACTTGTTTGGCAAAAAAGTCACTCTTTAACTTTGAGTATTTATAAGCAAACACTTTTAATGCCAAAAGTAGAGATGTTTGGATTGACTTCACAAATTAGGAGATCCGTTTCTTCAATTCCAACTAATATTGCAGAAGGATGCGGACGGGGAAGTGATAAAGATTTTGCAAGATTCATACAAATTGCTATGGGTTCAGCAAGCGAAACTTCTTATCTTTTAGTTTTAATCTCTGATTTAAATTATATTAGTAAAGAAATATTTCAAGATTTAATTGAACTAGTGAACGAAGTAATGAAAATGCTTTCTTCATTGCTAAAGACCTTAAAAAATTATATATAGAATAGCTGTTAGCATCTAGCTATTAGCTATTAAAAATGACAAATACTATGAGCTTGAAACAAAATGCTAAAAGCTAAAAAACTATACATTATATTTTACTAACAGTTAAAAGCAATAAGCTAATCGCTAAAAGCTAATAACTAACAGCTAATAACTATGATCCCAAAAGCCAAACTAAAAGTAATGACCGTTGTAGGTACACGACCTGAGATTATCAGGTTATCTCGAACAATGGCTTTATTAGACCAGTATTTAAACCAAGTAATTGTTCACACAGGGCAGAATTATGATTATGAATTGAATGAAATATTCTGGAATGAGTTGGAATTAAGAAAACCAGATCATTTTCTTAATGTTGATACAACTTCTTTAGGTAGTGCTGTTGGGGATATACTTAAGAAGATTGAAGAAGTCTTAAAACTTGAACAGCCGGATGCGATGTTGGTTTTAGGAGATACAAATTCATGTTTAGCCGCTTATATAGCAAAACGTATGCATATACCGGTTTTTCATATGGAAGCAGGTAATAGGAGTTATGATTTTAATGTACCTGAAGAAGTTAACAGAAGAGTAGTAGATCATATTTCAGATTTTAATTTAGTATATACAGAACATGCAAGAAGACATTTAATATCTGAAGGATTACCACACAGAAGAATTTATCTTACTGGTTCACCAATGAAAGAAGTTTTGGATTTTTATATGCCCAAAATTAAAAAATCTGACATCCTTACTAAGCTAAATTTAACATCGCATAATACTCAGATTACAGATTACTCTTCACAAGTTACTAATAAAGGCTATTTTGTAGTTTCCGTCCACCGTGAAGAAAACGTAGATAATGAAGATAATCTTAAAAAGATATTACATGTTTTAAACTCACTAGCTGAGGAATATCAAATCCCTGTAATTATATCAACACATCCTCGTACAAGAAAAAGAATAGAAGCCCTTAGCCAATCACAAATCACTAATCACAAGTCACCAATTACTAATAATTCATTACTACATTTCATGAAGCCCTTCGGCTTTTTAGATTATGTCTGGCTTCAAATTAATGCACTTTGCACAATATCTGATAGTGGTACAATAAGTGAAGAGTCATCAATATTAGACTTCCCTGCAATTTCTTTACGACAATCCATGGAACGCCCGGAAGCACAAGATGCAGGCACAATCATACTTACAGGATTTAACCCTCATATTGTTTTGGATAGTATCAGAGTAGTTATAAATGAACATAAAATTATAAAACATATCCCAATAGCAAATGATTATAAAATAACAGATACTTCATGGAGAGTTTTAAAATTAATTATGGGAAATACTGATTTGAGTAATTTATGGTGGGGAATTTCTATCTAAAAAAATATGATAAGTATTAATAACGTTAAATTATTAAATTTGCCAAAATTCGATGATCCACGTGGTAATCTTTCTTTTATCGAAGAATTTAAACATATACCTTTTAAAATAGAACGTACTTACTGGATATATGATGTCCCAGGTGGTGAAATAAGAGGAGGACATGCATTTTTAAAACAGCAAGAAATTGTTGTGGCACTTTCAGGAAGTTTTGATGTTGTAATTAATAATGGAAAAGAAGAAAAACGTTTTCATTTAAATAGATCTTATTTTGGATTATACATACCAAATAAACTTTGGAGATCTATGGATAATTTTAGTACCAACTCTGTAGCATTAATTTTATCTTCAACATTATTTAGTGAGACTGATTATATACGTGATTTTAAAGATTATATCAATTATGTCAAAGATGAAAAATAATATTTATAATTGTGGAATTGTTGAGCTACCTAAAATTCATAATCGTGCTGGAAATATTACAGCTATTGAAAATTTAATAAATATCCCTTTTAATATAAAAAGAGTTTATTACCTTTATGATGTCCCTGGTGGGGAAAATCGAGGAGGACATGCACATAAAAAACTTCAGCAAATCATTATTGCTGTGAGTGGTTCATTTGATATAAAAATAGATGATGGTACAAATAAAAAAATTATACATTTAGATCGCCCTTATTTTGGTTTACATATTGTTTCAGGTATTTGGCGAGAATTATTAAACTTTTCTTCAGGTGCAATTTGTTTAGTGTTAGCTTCAGAAATTTATACTGAGATTGATTATATTAGAGATTATCAACAATTTGTGAAATGGAAATAATTGAAGTTAAACCGAAAGAATATAATTTAGTATTTAATAACCCATATCATTTTTATGCATCTTCAGAGTTTAATTATTTAAATGAAGACAAATGTGAAAAAGTTTTTTATCTCTTTTTTAAAGACAAAAAAATAAGACTAGGCATAATAGTTGGATTGAAAAATAATTCTTTTTTTAGTCCTTTTTCTGCTCCATTTGGTGGATTTACATATATTACAAATGATGTTAGAATTCAGTATATTGAGCAAGCAATTGAATTATTATATATTTGGGCTAAAGAAAAACGTATAGAATCTATTAATATTACTTTACCTCCTGCTATATATAATGAAAGTTTTATATCTAAACAAATTAATTGTCTGTTTCGTAAAAAGTATGAAATCACTAAAATTGATCTGAATTATGCATATAATTTGATTAATTTTGATATTAATTATTCTAATATTATTTGGCATAATGCTAGAAAAAATCTACAAATTGCTCAAAATTCCGGATTACTATTCCAAAAATGCGAAAGTTATAAAGAAAAGGAAATAGCTTACAATATCATAGTTAAAAATAGAAATGATAAAGGTTTTCCACTCAGGATGAATTGGGAGCAGATTCAAGATACTATTAAAATTATTCCTTCAGATTTTTTCATTATCTATGAAAATCTTCAAATTCCTATTGCTTCAGCAATTGCTTTCAATATTAATAAAAAAATAGTACAGGTTATTTATTGGGGAGATCTTTTTGATTTTGCCGGGCTTAAAACAATGAATTTCCTCTCATTTAAATTATTTGAATATTATAAATCTATCGGGAAGGAAATTGTTGATATAGGACCATCAACTGAAAATTCATTTCCAAATTATGGATTGTGTGAATTTAAAGAAAGTATAGGTTGTCAAATAAATGAGAAAACCACCTTTGTTAAAATAATTTCAACATAATGGACAAACATAAGTGTTTATCTATGATAGATAATTTAACTTTAAATATATTTATAAAAACAAATAAAAAAGTTTTTTAAATAGTTTTAAGAGGAATTTTTCCTCATTTTTTAGATATATTAACTTTATAATAAAATATATATGAGAAACTTAATTGATTATACTGAAAATTATTTAAAGCATCCTTTTGAAAATTATCAGATTTTTTATAGAAAAAAAAGGATTATCGAATTATTGAATTCTATTGTACATCGAAACATTTTAGAAATTGGATGTGGGACAGATCCTTTTTTTAAATTTTATGATGATTTTAATAAATTAGTTATTATTGAACCTTCCATAAATTTTTATGAAAATGCAATTCAAGAAGTCATAAAAAATAATTTAAATGATAGAGTAGTTTTAATTAATGATTTTTTTGAGAATTCAGTAAATCGAATACAAAAACCAAATTTTGATATTGTAATAATAAGTTGTCTTTTACATGAAATTGAAGATTTATCAATATTTCTTGAAACTCTTCAATGTTTAATACAACCTAACACAATCATTCATATTGATGTTCCTAATGCAAACTCTTTTCATAGAATCTTAGCTTTTGAAATGGGAATAATTGATACTATTTTTGAGCTTTCTAATAATAATTTACGGTTTCAACAACAAAAGGTATTTGATATTGAAACTTTATCTAATATAATTACAAATCATAAATTTAAAATTATTAATTCTGGGACATATTTTATTAAACCTTTTACGCATAAACAAATGTCTGATTTGATAGAAAATGAGATAATTAATAAAACTGTCTTGGATGGATTATATAAAATGATAAAATACATGCCTAATTTAGGATCTGAATTATTTATTGAATTCAAAATTAATGATTAAGTTTCTTGATTTAAAAAAAATTAATAATCAATATACAGAAGAACTTAAAAAAGTTGCTGCTGAAGTAATTGATTCTGGGTGGTATTTAAAAGGCGAAAAAACACAACTTTTTGAAAATAATCTCGCAAATTTCATTGGAGTTAAACATGCAATTGGTGTAGCAAATGGACTTGATGCATTACGGTTGATTTTAAAAGCTTATATTGAATTGGGCATTATGCAAGAAGGTGATGAAATAATTGTTCCTGCTAATACATATATAGCAACTATTCTAGCAATAACTTATAATAGGTTAAAAGCTGTTCTAATTGAACCTGATATAAATACTTATAATTTAGACATTTCTTTAATTGAACAAAATATTACATCACGAACACGTGCAATAATGGTTGTACATTTATATGGATGTGTATGCTGGAGTTTAGAACTTGAAAATTTAGCTAAAATTTACAATTTAAAAATAATTGAAGATAACGCGCAAGCAATTGGTGCAATATGGAATGGGAAGAGAAGCGGTTCTTTAGGTAATGCATCAGGTTTTAGTTTTTATCCAGGAAAAAACCTTGGAGCTTTAGGAGATGCTGGAGCTATAACAACAAATAATGATCAACTTGCGGAAGTGGTTAAAGCTTTGGGTAATTATGGTAGTAAAGAAAAATATGTTAATATTTATCAAGGAGTCAATAGCAGATTAGATGAAATACAAGCTGCTTTTTTAGACGTTAAACTAAAATACCTTGATATAGAAAATCAAAGACGACGTGAAATTGCACAGTTTTATATTGAAAATATCATTCATCCAGATATTTTTTTACCACGAGTTGATATTGAAAAAAATCAAATCAACAAATTAAAGACATTTGTTTGGCATCTTTTTGTAATTCGTACTTATAATCGAAACAAATTACAACAATTCTTATCTAAAAATGGTATTGAAACTCTTATACATTATCCTTTCCCACCTCATAAACAAATAGCATATAAAAATTGGAATAAATTAAACTATCCAATTACTGAGAGAATCCACAATGAAATTTTAAGTTTACCTATTTACTCAAATATGTCTATTGAAGAAGTTGAAAAAATTGTTAATACAATAAATAATTATGAATAACTTACAATATACATTTACTATTTTTACACCATGTTATAATAGCGAAAAATTCATTCATCGAGTTTTCGAAAGTTTGAATCGTCAAACATATCGTAATTTTGAATGGATTGTAATTAACGATGCTTCAACAGATAATACAGCTCAATTAATTAAAAGATACATAAAAACTGTAGATTTTGATGTCCAATTTTTTGATTTGTCTAAAAATCAGATGTTAAGTAAGAATTTTAATTTAGCTGTTAAAAGTGCTAAAGGTTGTTTTTTTCTTCCAACTGGTCATGATGATGAATTTGTTGAAGATACTCTTGAAAAATTGCTAGCATACTGGACTGAATATGGATCAGATAAATTTTCAGGTATATCATGTTTGTGTAAAAATCAGACAGGCAATATTGTAGGTGACTTTTTCCCATGTTCTCCATATTTTTCCAATTATTTTGAAATTATATATGATAAGAAAATAAAAGGAGAAAAATGGGGAATGACACGTACGGATGTTATGAAAGAATTTCTTTTACCTGAAGATATTGATGACTATATTTCCGAAGCATTAATTTGGGCTGGAATTGGTAGTAAATATAAAACAATTTATCTTAATGAACCCTTACGCATTTATTATATGAATGAACAAGGTTTTATTACTTTAAGTTCTTTAAATAAATATAAATTTAAATATATAAAAGGAATAAGATATCAGAACTTAATAATGATAAATAAATATATTTCTTTTATTAATGGAAATTATAAAAGAAAACTTATTTTTTTTATTAATTATATTAGAATGTCTTTACATTCTAATATAAATTTATTTAAAATCATTAATGACATTGAAGGTAAGTTAAATAAATTATTAACAATCTTATTACTTTTTGTTGGCTATGCTGTTTCAAAAAAAGATAAATTACAGAAAAGAATATAAGATTAATTATATATCACTATTATGATATTAAAAATAATAGGTGTAATGATTTCAAAAGTATTATATATTAATAATAATAATTTTTACAAATAAAGGATTAGATTGAATAACTAAATATACTATATTAAACTGAAATTAAGATGAACATTTATTTTTTTAATAAATTTATAATTAAAATTATACCATATTCAATACTTTTTGCTTTTATATTAATAAAGATTTTTGATCTTTCTTTTTATAATTCTCTAAGTATATTAGCTATTGTCTTTTTTTTTATATCAAAAGTATCAATTCCCTCTTTTCGTGTAAAGAATTATACAAATTATATTTTATTATTTGGGTTATACGTAATTTTATCGGATGTGTTTATTGGGAAAAACTTTGATTTTTATAGAATGATTGTTAAAAATCGTTATCTTTCTTTTTATTGTCTATGTAATATTATTGAAAACACAAAACTTAAAAAGGAAGAAATTCTAAAAATGATTAATCCACTTTTTATATTAATTATAATTTCATTTATTGTAATTCTTATACAACAAATAGTTAATCCTTCTTTTTTAGTTAGAGTTGAAAATGAAAAATTAAATATAGAATCAACAAAAACTGAGATAAGATTATTTTCTATATTTACCTGGGCATCAATTGGTGATTTAGCTTTATATTTTGTTCCAATTTCATATCTTGTTACTAGTTATTTTTTAACTAAAAAGAAGTTTAATTTAGCTTTTCTTATCTTAATTCTTGCAGTTTTAACTATTTTTTTAAGTAAATCGAGAGGAACTTTATTAGCGGTTGTACCTATGTTTTTTTTATTTTCTTCAAGAATTTTAAATCTTTTTAAATCTAAATCAATCTTAAGTTTTTTAATATTATTAGTATTAATTTCTGGACCTGTTTATTGGTTGGGTACCTCGTTAAATTTTAATTCAATAATTGAAAATCGTATACTTGAATCTGATAAAGGGAATTTTGAAGATAAAACAGCATATACAAGAATAATAGCAATTCAAGCTTTTGTTAAATTTTTCCCTGAAAAACCAATATTTGGTGCTGGTAATTCGAAATATGGAGTTGGAGGGACTGGTAGCTGGAACACAAATTTGGAAAATTTTCTTGGAGGAAGAAGTTCTCAAATACATGTGGGGGTGTTATCTCTTTTTTATCTTTATGGCATTGTGGGTGGTATTATCTATATCTTATTTTATTATAAATTAGCAAAAAGGTTTTATAGTACATCCAAGAGAACATTATTTTGGGGTACTTTTTGGGGAATTATGGTACTTCCGATTTTAAACCTAAGCATGGATTGGCTTGAACCTTTTTCAGCAGGAATTTTATTATGTATCGTTTTTAATAAATATCTTAATGACAATATTTCACAAGAAAGTGCATCTAGTTTTGCTTAATCTTTATCAAAGACAGTTTAAACAGGGTAATATTAGATCAATAAAAGCAAAGAAAAATATAATTTTATCAATAGGTTTAAAAGGGATAAGTATTATTATTGGTCTAATATATGTACCTTTATTATTAGATGTGTTCGATAAGGAACGTTACGGTGTTTGGCTTACAGTAAGTTCATTAGTTTTATGGTTTGGGTTTTTGGACTTAGGACTTGGTAATGGGTTTAGAAATAAATTTTCCGAAGCAATAGCAAAAAATAATCAAAAATTAGCAAAAGAATATGTTAGTACAATATATATATCTTTAGGTGCAGTAAGTATTTGTATTATACCAATATTTATAATAGTTAATTCTTTTTTAAATTGGAATTTAATTCTAAATACTAATGTTGCTTCTAATGGGGAACTTTCGTTATTATCACTTACAGTTTTTCTTTCATTTATTTTTAGGTTTGTATTACAATTGATTGGTCAAATACTTATGGCAGATCAACGTCCTGCATTAAATAATTCATTTAATTTGATTGGTAATATAATATCACTAACATTAATATTAATTGTCGGGAAAATTATGAAGGTTCATTCTTTACCAATATTAGGTCTAATTTTAAGCATTTCTCCTGTTCTTGTTTTATTTATTGCAACAATTTTTTTCTTTAAAACTTATTATAAACAGTACTCACCTTCTTTCAAACATTTTAAAATTAAACATATAAGGTCACTATTAAGTCTTGGTGTTTTTTTCTTTTTTATCCAAATAGCTTCTTTAGTAATTAATTATTCTACAAATATATTAATTGCTCAGTTTTGTTCTATAAAAGATGTTTCTGTTTATAACGTAGTACAACGACTTTTTACAGTAGGGACTATGCTTTTTTCAATTGTCCTAATGCCAATGTGGTCAGCAATAACAGAAGCATATTATAAAGATGAAATAGCATGGATAAAAAACTCAATGAAAAAATTATTCCGTTTAGCACTTCTTCTTTCATCTGTGACTTTTTTGTTATTAATTTTTTCGAAAGTTATATTTAAATTATGGATAGGCAATAGATTAGACATCCCCTTTTCTTTATGTGTAATTGAAGCACTTAGGACTTTAATTTTTATGTTTTTTGGCCCTTTTTCAACTTTCTTAAATGGTGTAAGTAAAATTAGATTAAATGTTTATATGACATTAGTTGAAACAATATTTTTTATCCCTTTGGCATATATAATGAGTAAATATATGAATATGGGAATAATAGGAATTTTACTTGCTGCAATTATAATAGAAATACCTTTAAGAGTATGCCAGCCAATTCAATACTTTATGATAATTAATAAAAAAGCGTATGGAATCTGGGATAAATAACAATGAACTAGATTTCCCATTAATAACTATAATCATTGGGACTAAAGATAGAGCAAAATTACTACCACGTGCTATAAATAGTGTACTAAATCAGACATATATAAAATTTGAGTGTATTATAGTAGATGGAGATTCGCATGATAATACTAAAGAAATTGTACTGTCTTACGAGGATTCAAGGATTATTTATATAAGGTTAAGTCCAAATCCTGGTAGAGGAGAAGCTCTTAATTATGCAATGAAAATATCAAAAGGTGATTTTTTAGTTGTCCTTGATGATGATGATGAATTCCTTCCAAATAAAATTGAAAATCAAGTTAAATTGTTAGTCAAAAGTAATGATAAAGTTGGGCTAATTTATAGTTGGACAAAATTTTGGGATGATAAAAAAGATAAATTAGATGAAATATGGGAGAATAATATTGAAGGTTATGTGTTCCAGCATTTATTAGAATCTCAAAGTCTTTGTACTTTTCCAGCTATTATGTTTAAACGAAATGCTTTATTGAAAATTGGATATTATTTTAATCGTACAGCAATTGATTCAGATTGGCAATATGTTTGTAGAATATGCAAAGAGTTTGAAGTTATATTATATCCAGAGATATTACAAATTGTACATAGGAATCATTTGTATTTACGATTATCTAATCAAAATATTATTAGTAAACAAAGGCATATAGATTTATGTAAGTTCCATATAGATTTTCTTAAAGAGTTTCATGATGATTATAAAAAACATAAAAAAAAACAACTCGTTCATATAATACCAATACTTCAATACAGTTCATATTTAAAACAATATAAATTATTTATAATATACTCTATAAAAGCAATTTTAATAAATCCGTTTTATTTAAATACAAATATACAAATATTAAAAGGATTAATTAGAATATTATTTAAAGATTATTATAAAAAATAGAATTTAATAATATTTATAAAATTATGCATAAATTCCGTTTTAATTATTTATTTATTCTTTTTTCTATAATACTAGTTATTTTAATATTAAATATACAAGGGAATTCTATACAAACTCACAAAATATTAAAAACAGAAATCATACTACGTATTGATGATTACGGAATTGATAACAATGAATTTTATGATAAAATTTTACCAATAATAAAACGAACAAAATGCAAATTAACAATAGGAGTTGTACCATATAAAAAAGTTGATAATAGAATTATAGAAATTAATGACACTCTTCTAAAAAAATTGAAGCTGTATATTGTTGATAATCAATATATTGAAATCGCTCTTCATGGATTTACTCATGAAAATTTGTTAAATCATCCAGATGCAAGTGAATTTTATAAACAAGGTTATGATAAACAATCTGAGAAGATTGAACTTGGGAAAGCACTTTTAGAGGAAAAACTTGGTGTACAAGTAACAACATTTATTCCTCCTTGGAATTCTTATGATTTTAACACAACTAATGTTTTAGTTTCTAAAGGGTTTAAATGTATATCTGCAGCATCATATGGTATGATAGATTTTAAAAATCAAAATCCTAATTTAATGTACATTCCATATTCTATAGAATTAACAGATTTTATTTTTAAAAATATAAATGAAATTTCTAATTATAAAGAAGGAGTTAGTATAGTTCTTTTTCATGCCTATGATTTTGTAGAAGGGCAAACAGATAATAAAAATAATGAGTATTATAAAAAAAGAGCTACAGTATCATTAAAGGATTTTGAGCGATTTATTATTAAACTCCAGAATAATCCCAATATACAGTTTTGTACGTTTAAAGAGATTTGTAATAATGAAGAAATTGATTTTTCTGTACAAAGATACAATCATTCTTTTATATCAACTACTTTACAAACATATTGGCCTCAATTATCAAAGGAATCAGTACTATATCTTTCTAGAGATAAAATGAATTATAAAAACATTTATAGTTTAATTTATCCATTTATTTTTTATTTATTTTTCATAATAATTAGTTATTATTTAACTTTACAATTGTTTTCTAAAATAAATATAAAAAGGAAACACACACTTTTGATTTTAAATATTTCTTTTTTATTATTTTCAATATTACAAATACTATTTCTAAAATCCTCATTAAAGTTTTTAGTATTTTATTCTGTTTGGCTTGGCATACTTTGTGGATATTTTACAGTATATCTAAAAAATATCAAGAAGAAACATCTGTAATTTTTTTATAGATAATTTGAATAGTACTTTTCAATGTTAAAGAAACTGTAAATAATAATATTTTGTTTTAAAACAATCCAGATAGAAAAATATTTTAAGTTGAAAAAATTGGAAAATAATATATATATCTTAACAAATTTTAATTTTAATAAATCTTATGGTGCTGCATGGAGTAGAGTTGATAATTATTTACAATGTTTTAAGGATAGTAATACAAATGTATATGTCTCTTCATCAAAGTACAACTATAAAAGTGGTATAATTATAAATGAATTATATCAAAACAGTTATCGAATTTTTTCAAAAAAAGGATTCCACAAAAAATATAAATCTTATATCGAGAATTTCTGTTTTCTTTATTATTATAAGTATTATAATAAAATTTATCAATTTAGTAAAGATCAAAAATCGAATAAAAAAATATTTTTCTTATATAGTTTTAACTTTGCCAGTGTAACTATGTCATTATTATATTTTAAAATTTTGAAAAGACAAAAATTATTTTGTGAAAAAAATGAGCTGCAATTTGCAATAGCTCTAAATCAGCAATTGCCATTTAATTTTTTAAGAATTTTACCTGTCCTTTTTTTACAATTTATATCAATTATTTTAGGATTTTTACAAGATATTCTTAGCAATTATTTTGACGGTTTAATTGTTATTTCATCAAGATTTGAGAAGTTGTATAAACGAGTAAAAGTCATAAAAGTGCCTATACTTGCAAATAAACAATTTTTTAGATGCAACCCATTAAATTTAACTAACGATAATTTAAAGATATGTTATTCAGGTGATGTAAACCAAAATAAGGATGGAATACTTGATTTATTAGAAGCATTAACTACTATTGAAAGACCAATATTAGTTGATCTTTATGGGATTGTTAATAAGAAATTAGAAAGAAAAATAAAATATAAAATAAAAATTTTAAAAACACATCAGATTAATTTATACGGTGAAATTCCATGGATTCAGTTACCCGAAATTTTCAACAACTATAATTTATTGATTTCACCAAGACCAAGTAATCTTCAAACAGAATTTGGCTTTTCAACTAAACTTGCTGAATATCTAGCTTCATCAATTCCTGTTCTTGCTAGTAAAGTGAGTGACAACGAAGTATATTTAGAAGATAAAGTAAATGCATTTCTTTTTGAAGCTGGAAACATTTCTGCTTTAAAAATGAAGTTGGAGGAAATACAAAATTATGATAGAATAGAATTAATAAAAATTGGAATAAAAGGAAGAGAAATAGCTCAAAATCATTTTATTATTTCTCACTATAATTCTTTATTATATAATTTTTTTTTCAATAATATTAATTAATGCATTATAAAAATCATATTTAATTATTTAAATGAAATTAATAAAAGTTTTTCATATTATTTCATCATTAAGTAGAGGTGGTAGAGAAAGACAATTGTCTATATTATTATCTAAAAATAATATGGAGGTTAATAATATTGCAATTGTTTTAAATAAAACTCAATCAAATTATATTGAAGAATACAATCTAACTGATAAGATTATTTTTCTTAAACATCGAAATATTTATAAGATCATCATTGAATTAAAAAATATTCTTAAAAAAGAAAAACCCGATATTATCTGGACTTGGGGTGGTTATGAAGCAAGTTTTGGGATGATATTATCAATATTTTTTAATGTAATTCATATTAATGGAAGTATTCGACATGGTATTGTACTTTATAAATGGAAACAAATTTGGCGAAAATTTATTTTACATTTAAGTAAAAATATTGTATCAAATTCATACGCCGGATTAAAGGCAAATAAAATAAAAAGAGGTCAGGTTTTATATAATGGAATTTCTGATTTCTTTTTTCAATCAAAACTTAACAAATATTTAGATAGAACTAATTTACTAAATTTACCACAAACAACATTACTTATCATATCTGTTGCAAATTTAGTACCATATAAAGATTATTTTACTGTCCTTTCTGCTTTGCAAAAATTAAAAAAAGCTGGATATGAATTTTTTTATTTGATTTTGGGTGATGGAGAAATGAAATCTCTAATATTAAAATATATAGAAAAATGTGAATTAGAAAATAATGTTATAATAATGGGGAATATCAATAATGTAAGTGATTACCTTAGAATTAGTGATTTATTTATACATTCTTCACAAGGCGAAGGTTGTTCAAATGCAATAATTGAAGCAATGGCTTGTGGCTTACCAATTTTGGCATCCGATACTGGAGGGACTTCCGAAATTGTTAAAAATCATTTTGGATATTTATTTGAATACAAAAATAGTAATCAATTGTATATTAAAATTATTGAAATATTAAAAAACAAAACAAAATTAGAACTAATGGGAGAAAATGCAAAAAAATATGCTATTTCTAATTTTAGTATAGATACAATGATCTTAAATTATAATAAAATTGTAAGAGAAATTTATAATAAAAAATAGTTTTAATAGTATGTATGTTATAATGTTTCATAGTGTTGGAAATGAAAAATCAAATTGGTATAGAAATTGGTTATCAGTATCTCTTGAACATTTCGAAAAATTTTGCAAGTATTTACAAACTAATAATTACACTACACATACTTTAGATGAATGGTATGAATACTGCTCTATTAATAAAAAAAAAGAAAACAAGAAATTAGTTCTAACATTTGATGATGGTTATTTAGATAATTGGGTTTATGTTTATCCAATCTTAAAAAAATATAAGTTAAAAGGGACAATATTTATTAATCCAGAATTTGTTGATCCAACTGACCAAATTAGAGAAAATCTTGAAAATGTTAATTATAAATACGATAAAATTGAAAAATCTAAATCTATTGGATTTCTAAATTGGAATGAGATTAAGATTATAAATGAAAGTAGAGTAATGGATATTCAATCTCATAGTATGAGTCATAATTTTTATTTTAAAAGTAATAAAATCATTGATATATATACAGGACAAAAAGAATACGATTGGATAAATTGGTTTCTAACACCTTTAAGCAAACCATTTTATACTAAAGAAGATCAATCTATTCAAATACCTTATGGTTATCCTATATTTGAATTTGGTCGAGCATTAGGATTAAGAAGATATTTTCCTGACGAAGAATTTATTAAAAAATGTATTATTGATTTTAAAGGCACTAATAATGTTAAATTTTTTTTACAAACTTTAAATAGATTATTAATTACTTATCCAGGATATTATGAATCAGATGATGAAATGGAGAAAAGATTTAGATATGAAATTTATGAAAGTAAAATTATTCTTGAAGATAAATTAAAGAAAAGGATTAATTTTTTATGCTGGCCAGGTGGTATATATAATGAATTAAGTTTTAAATTAGCATTAGATGCTGGTTATAAGGCTACAACATTAGGTTCTTATTTAGGTGATAATATTAATATCTGCGAGCATAAAAAAATTGAACGTATTGGTCTTTCTTCATTTATAAAAACAAAAAAAGGATATTATTATGTTAAAAATAAATTTTATTTAATAAAATTATTGAAATCACGAACTGGAAATTTATTTTTAAAAATATACTTAAAAATAAAAAAAGAAATATTTAAATTCATTGTAAATTCGAATTTAATCTGAAAATATGTCAAAAAAGCTTAATTTGGTAATTCTCAAAAATGAACTTCCAGATGATCATTTGCTCTGGATAAATGCATGTAATGATTATGATGATAAAGTTACATATCGAATTATAGATTTAACAAAAAATAATTGGTTAGATAATATTCGAAAGGAACCTTTTGACATACTATTAACTAAACCTGGAGGGATTAATAGCCAATTTAAGCAACTATATGACGAAAGAGTTTTTATTCTTAATAATGTTCTTGGTTATAAACTTTATCCGTCAGCTAATGAAGTATATATTTATGAAAATAAACGTTTTCTTTCATTTTGGTTAGAAGCAAATAATATCCCGCATCCTAATACATTTGTATTTTATCATCTAAATGAAGCAATTAATTTTCTTGAAACGCAAACTTTTCCTATTGTTGCAAAAACAAGTATTGGAGCTTCAGGAAGTGGTGTTGAAATTTTGAGAACAAAAGAGCTTGCAATGAAATATTTAAAAAAAACATTTTCAGGGAAAGGAGCTTTTCAAAGAACAGGGCCTGATTTTACTAAAGGTAATCTAATCAAACGTAGTATTAACTATGTTTTAAATCCTTCAAAAATAAAGAATAAGATTAATGTTTATAAGCTAAGAAGTGAAAGCACTCAAAAATGTTTTGTGATTTTTCAGCAATATATACCTCATGATTTTGAATGGCGAGTTGTTAGAATAGGAGATTCTTTTTTTGCTCATAAAAAACTTATAAAAAATCAAAAAGCTAGTGGTTCACTTTTAAAAGAATATTTAAATCCTCCTTTGGACTTATTTAATTTTGTTAAAAATATAACAGATAGGTTTAATTTTTATAGTCAGGCAATTGATATTTTTGAAGCTGAAAATGGATATCTGATTAATGAAATGCAATGTATATTCGGACAAAGTGACAGTTACCAAATGAAAGTAGATGGCAAAATTGGCAGATATATCTATAATAATAACAAATGGTTATTTGAAGAAGGTGATTTCAATAAAAACGAAAGTTATAATTTGAGAATAAAATATTTGATTGATTTATCTAATTTTAAATAAAAGCATTAAGTAACAGTAAAAATAAATATTAATGTCAGGTATTGTTGGTGTAATTCAGAAGAATAAAAATATTTTAGCTAGTAACATTTCTTCAAATTTTGAAAAAATGATTTATAGTCTAAAGTTTACAAATGAGCAAATACATAGTATAAATATTATTGATAATATTTGTTTTGGTAATGTGATACCAATTTCTCAAAAAACAAACACAAATGCTATTGTTAATAAATATTTAGGTTTATACGTTGTAATTGATGGATTTGTATTTGTCAATGAAGAAAATAAAGGGAAAATAAACTCAATATATAACTTAAATAATGAAACATTAAATAATGAATACATTCCTTTTTTGTATGATTTTTATAAAAATGAATTTGTACATCATATAACAGGTTCGTATAATATTTTTATTTATAATTCAAGTTTAAAAGAATCAATTTTAATTAATGATCGATTAGGTTTTTTGCCATTATTTTATTTTGAAAACTATAATTATTTTATCTTTGCATCAAAAATTGAAACGATTTTAGTTTCTGATTTAGTTGGATCTATTAAATTTGATTTTGTTTCAATATCAGAACATCTTTTTTTTAACTATATTATGTCTGATTATACTTACATTAAAGGTATAAATACTCTTCAAAACTCAACAATATTTCATTTTTCTAATGAAAGAGTAGATAAGATAAAATATTGGGATATAAATGAATTTTTTGGCTTACCCAATTTAAA
Source organism: Bacteroidota bacterium (assembly GCA_037134755.1). Classification (GTDB taxonomy): domain Bacteria; phylum Bacteroidota; class Bacteroidia; order Bacteroidales; family JACABE01; genus JBAXLO01. Next base: position 21,106 of record JBAXLO010000035.1, read on the forward strand.
TAAAAAAGATAGTTTTGATTCTATTAATAGTGGCATAAAGGAAGCTTTAAATAAAATTTTGATAAATGATCAGAAATTTTTTAACTTCTCATTAACAGGAGGCTGGGACAGTAGAATAGTATTGTCTTATTTAATTCCTGATTTTAAACATCTTATTAATTCATATTCTTTTGGTGTTTCTAATTCCTCAGATATAACAGTTCCAACTAAAATCTCTTCACATGAAGAGTTTAATTATACACCATTTATATTAGATAATGAATATTTAGAAAACAGTTTTCCAACTTATGCTGAAAATACAATTTTATTATCAAATGGAACAAGAAACTATAAAAGAGCACATTACATATATGCAATAAGTCAAATAATTCAGAATTCAGATACGTTAATTACTGGTATTTTTGGTGACGAAGTTTTTAAAGTTGGAAAACCAGAGGGTGGAGGAGTAATTTCAAATAATACAATACAATTTATAGAATCTGATTTTGATATTAATTTGATGATGAAACTTTTTAAAAAATCTAAAATATCTCAATTGTTTAAATATGAGAATCAAATTCTAATATCTGAATTTGAAAATAGGTTAAGTATAATAAGTAAACAATTTCAAGATTATCAATATTCAGGTGAAAAATATTTTGCATTTAGATTTAACTTGAATCTTAGAAAATATTTTGGTAATGAAGCTAATAGTTACAATGATTTTGTATATTGCCATTCTCCATTCATTGATTATGATTTTCTTAAAACTTTTGCCCGAACAAAATATATGGGATCAAGATTTGAATTTAAAAAACCTACTTTAAAAATGAAAGCTCAAAGTTCATGGTTATATTATCAAATTACAAAAAATAATAATTATAATCTTACTAAATTTGAAAGCTCTCGTGGTTTTTCAATGAAAGACACTAATACATTAAATGGATTGTTTAAAATATTTTCTAATAAAATTCTTAATAATAATAAAGTCTATCTAGATAGTTTTAATACATTAAATGCAGATAAAAAATTTAATCAAATTTTTAATTTAAATACTTTTTTAGTTTCGAAATCATTAGTTTCGAACGAATTTAAAAGTATTCATTATCCTAAACAGGAAGAGCTACTATCCTTATTATTCTGGATGAATAAAATAAATACAAAATATATTTTATGAAAATTTTATTTGTGTTGAGTGGAAATTCAAAATACCATCAAAATATGCCAGCTTTTATTCGTAGTCAAGCCGATTCGCTAATTGAGCAAGGAATAAATTTAGAAATATTTCAGATCAAAGGTAAAGGTATATTTGGTTATTTAAAGAATATACATCCTTTAAAAAGGGTGTTGAAAAGTGGTAAATATGATATTATACATGCTCATTATGGTTTTTGTGGTGTTATTTCTGCTATTGCTCGTCGAAAAGAAAAATTAGTTGTTTCTTTTATGGGTGAATCGGAATTTAAACTGGATCCAGAAGATTTGAAGCGCCCTGCTTTGTTAATTATGATGAAGTTGCATAAGATTTTTGCAAAATATTATTTTGATCATATTATTTTTAAATCAAAAAATTTATCAGATTTTTTACCTAAACTTTTTTATAAATCTTCTATAATACCTAATGGTGTTAATATTGACATTTTTAAACCTACTAATTATGTTGAAGCAAGAAAACACTTAAATATAAATAATGAAGAAAAGATTATATTATGGATAGGAAATCAATCACGCAGTGTAAAAGGGTTTAATTTGGCGATTGAAATAATAAAATCTATTACTGAAATTTTACCAAATACTAAACTATTAGCAATAGATAATATTCCTCACTCCAAATTAGCTCTGTATTACAATGCAAGCGATTTATTTTTATTGAGTTCTTTTAGTGAGGGATCACCTAATGTTATAAAAGAAGCATTAGCATGTAATTGTCCAATTGTCTCAACACCTGTAGGAGATGTTTTGTCAATAATTCAAAATACTAAAGGATGTTATGTGTCAGAAAGTTTTAACAAATTAGAGTTAGTGTCCTTAATTTTAAAATGTTTGTCAAATAATGAAAGATCTGAAGGTGCTTATAGAATTAAAGAATTAAAATTAGACACTAAAAATAAAGCATTAGAACTAATTAATTTATATAATTCATTAATTAATAATCGTAAATAATGGGCAAAAAGCTTATTTTTGAAGTAGGTCATCCAAATGATGTTCATCAATTCAAATATTTGTATTGTGAATTGAAAAAGGTTAACTGGGATATACTTTTTGTCGCTAAAATAAAAGATATAGATATTCAACTATTAAAAGCATATAAATTACCTTATAAAATAATTGGTAAAACCCGAAAATCTTTGTTTGGTAAATTTATGACTTTATTTATTTTTTCTTTTAGATATTATTTAATAGCTAGAAAATTTAAACCTGATTTTATATTAAGTAGAAATTCACCTCATAGTGCACAAGTTTCTTACATATTATCAGTACCACATATTGGATTTGCAGATACTGAAAATTCTGGACTTATTGATTTAATTGCAATACCCAATATTAATTATATATTCACATCACTTTCTTTTAAAAAAAAATATAAGATCCCTCAATTTTATTATTCCGGATATATTGAGACTTGGTATTTACATCCTTCAATATTTTCTCCTAATTTAGATATTTTAAAATATCTTAACATAAAAGAAGGAGAATCTTATTCTATTGTGCGTTTTATTTCAAGACAAGCTTACCACGATAAATTTTTGCATCATTTAGCTGATAGTTTCAAAATTATATTAATTAAGAAATTATTAAACTATGGGAAAGTCTTTATTTCTTCAGAAAATGAGCTACCACCTGAATTGAAACCCTATAAATTTAATTTGTCAGCAAATATGATTCATGATGCTTTATACTATTCATCTATTTTTTATGGAGAAAGTGCAACTATGGCATCTGAATGTGCAATGCTAGGTGTTCCAGCAATTTTTATTGACCCTGTAGGGAGAGGATATACTGATGAGCAAGAATCTAAATTTGGACTTGTCTCAAATTTCAATACTAGTGAGGATGGATTGCAAAATTCATTACTCAAAATCGATGATATATTATCAAATGTTGACTATTTATTATCTCATAAAATTAAGCATGAGAAATTATTAAATGAGATTATTAATCCTGTTAATTATATTAAATGGTTTCTAGAAAATTATCCTAATAGTGTTGAAATACTTAAAAATGATATAAATTATTGGAAAAACTTTAAATAAATGATTAAGAAATCTGGTGTAATAATTATAGAAGGCCATGTTCAAGGGTTGTCAAATACACGATCATTGGGTGAAATGGGAATTCCTGTATATGTAGTAGATAAATCAAATTGTATTGCAAGATATTCAAAATACTGTCAAAAATTTTTCATATGTCCAGATTTCATTAAAGAAGAATTTGTCGAGTTTTTAATCAATCTAGCAATTAATGAAAATATAAAAGATTGGTTACTGATACCATCAAATGATCATGCCGTTTTCTCAATTTCTAAAAATAAAGAACGATTATTAAAATATTATAAAATAGTAACTCCGAATATAAGAATTTTAGACAAGATGTATGATAAACTTCGTCTACTTAATATTGCTATTGAACATGACGTACCTATTCCAGTTACATTTAAATTTCGTTCATCAAAAGATTGTATAAATGATAATATTAAATACCCCGTACTAACAAAAGGGAGAAACGGTTTAACTTTTTTTAAAATATTTCGAAAGAAAGTAATACTTTCATCAAACATAGATGAATTAAAATCAAATCTAAAATTTATTGAAAAATATTTATCAATAAAAGATACTTTTACGCAAGAATTAATTCCTTTTGATGGTAAAAACAAAACAATATCATTCACGGCTTTTTGTGTATCTGGTGAGATCAAAACATATTGGATGGGAATAAAAATAAGAGAACACCCTATACGATTTGGGACTGCAACTTTAGCTGAAAGTATATATAATAATGAATGTTACATTCAGTCAATAAAATTACTAAAAGCTTTAGATTATACTGGTATATGTGAAGTTGAATATTTACTAGATCCAAGAGATAGTAAATATAAATTAATTGAGATTAATGCTCGAACATGGTTGTGGGTTGGTCTTGCAAAAGTATGTGGTATTGATTATGCTAAAATACTTTACTGCTATGCAAATAATATTTCATATAGATATAATGAAAATTATAAATTAAATGTAAAATGGTTTAATATATTTACTGATTTATTAATTTCACTTAAGTTATTTTTTAAAAAACAAATATTATTATCTCAGTATCTTAAATCAATGAAAGGTAAAAAAGTCGAAGCTATATTTGATAAACACGATCCTTTGCCTTTTTTTATACTTATAGTTTTAATATTTTATATAGCTAAAAAAAGAATTTTCTAATATTAAATTAATTTAAAAATATGGAATTAATAGTAATTTTTCTTTCAACTTTATTATTCTCAACAATAATTTTTATATTCTTTGTTGTAAAAGGAGGTTTTAATAAAAAGTATTTATATTCAGATAATTTCCTTTTAGGTTCTATTTCTTCAGTAATAGTTTATATAATATACTTATACTCTAATATCCCATTTTTTATTCTTATCCCTTTTATAAATGGATTCATTGTATTAATCTTATTTTTACTATTATTTTTTTACCGTTTTTTCAGAAACCCTGACAGAATTATTACGGGTAATAAAAATGATATAGTATCATCTGCTGATGGTAGAATTATATATATTAAAGAGCTTGAAATAAATCAAATACCGGTGACAATAAAAAAACTTAGAATAGCAAATATAAATGAAATTACAAAAACTGATATCTTAACACAACCTTGTTATTTAATTGGAATAGCGATGACTCTGTTTGATGTTCATATAAACAGATCTCCTATTGATGGTCAAATTATTTTGATTAAACATACTGAGGGTACTTCAATTGGACTAAATACTCCTATATCAACTTTGCAAAATGAAAGGAATACAGTTGTAATTAAGAGAGATGATGAAGTTATGGCAGGGATTGTTCAAATAGCAGCGAGAGGTGTAAATAGATGTATTGTCTTAGAAAATGAAGGTACTAAAGTAAAAAGAGGTCAAATAATAGGTAAAATTAGATGGGGCTCACAATTAGATATGATAATTCCACGTAATTGTCATATTTATATTAGAGAAGGTGAACAGGTATATGCAGGAAGTACAATTATTGCAAAATTGTTAGATTAAAGTAAAATCTAATGAAAGTTTTGATTGACATAGGTCATCCAGGTGACTTTTATCTATTTAAAAATCTAGCAAATGAGCTATTGCATAATGGGAATCAAGTTTTATTTACTATTAGAGAAGCTGAAAATGAATCTGATCATGCAAAACACTTTGGTTTTTCTTTTAAATTAATAGGTAAAAAGGGAAAAGGAGTTTTTGGTAAAATAAAAAGTGTTTTTACTTTTACAGTTCAAATTATTTTTGTTTCTTTAGAATTCAAACCAACACTTTTTTTAAGTCATGGATCATTATTTGCCGGTATAGCTGCATTTATTTTTAGAAAGCCCCACATAGCAATGGAGGACACAGGTAATATGGAGCAAATAAGGCTAAGCAAACCATTCAGTAATGTAATACTTTCACCTGATGTTTTACCTATATATCTTGGAAAAAAACATATAAAATTTAATGGTTACCATGAATTGTGCTATTTGTCTCCAAAGTATTTTAAACAAGATGACTCTATATTAGCTGATTTGGGTGTTAGTGAAAAAGAATCTTTTGCAATTATTCGATTTACATCTTGGAATGCTACACATGACTTAGGTAAAAGAGGGTTAAATAATAATGAAAAAATCAAACTTATTGAACAGGTTTCAAGTCATATGAAAGTATTTATCTCAGCTGAAAATGAACTGCCTGCAAATCTTGAACCTTTACGAATTAAGATACCAGTAACAAAAATGCATGATGCACTTTATTTTGCAAGAATATATATTGGTGAAGGTGCTACTATGGCAGCAGAAGCTGGAATTTTAGGCACACCATCTATTTATATAAGTCCAATTGAAATAAGTTATAATATTGATCAGGAAAAATATGGTACTGTATATAATTTCTTGAATTATAATGCTGCTAAATATAAAATAGAAGAACTTATATTAGATAATAATTCAAAACTAAATTCAAGACTATGGTGTCAAAAAATCACAAAAGACAAAATTGATGTAAATTCTTTCTATTATTGGTTTGTTGAAAATTGGCCAAATAGTTTTAAAATTATGAAAGAGAATCCTGATTATCAATATAATTTTAAATAGTGGATTTTACAATTCAAATATATCATAATTTTTTAGAATCATTTAGAACTAAGGATATTTCATTTCAACCTTTTTCTAATTTTATTGAGAAAGTAAACAAAAGTACAATTGTTCTACGTCATGATGTAGATCTTTTGCCTCATAACTCTTTAAGATTTGCAAAAATACAAGCAGAATTAGGAATAAAAGGGACTTACTATTTCAGAGCTGTACCTGAAAGTTGGGATGAAGAGACAATAAAAGAAATAGCTGAAATGGGACATGAAATTGGTTATCATTACGAAAACCTTACTACGTGTAAAGGAGATATTGAAAAAGCTTATGAAGATTTTCAAAAGAATCTGGAAGCTTTAAGAAAATTAGCTACTGTTTCAACTATTTGTATGCATGGAAGTCCTTCCAGTCCTTATGATAGCAAAGATATCTGGAAGAAATATGATTATCGTTCTTTAGGGATAATAGGAGAGCCCTATTTTGATGTTGATTTTAGTAAAGCTCTCTATTTAACGGATACCGGTAGAAGATGGGATGGCTATAAAGTAAGTGTAAGAGATAAAATACCTGTTCATCAGGAAAGATGGAATAAAGAGGGTTTAAGTTTTCATTCAACTCAAGATATAATTAATGCAGCAAATGCAGGAAAGCTTCCAGATAAAATAATGTTTACTTTTCATCCTCAGCGTTGGCACAATAAACCGCTACCTTGGTTGAAGGAGTTAATAGTACAGAATGCGAAAAATACAGTAAAGAGAATGCTGATAGGGATGAGAGGCTAAAGCGACTGAGCGATGGAGCGAATTAAGCGAAAAAAAGCGACTGAGAGATGGAGCGAAAAAATGGAAAAAGTAAGAAGGGAAAAGTAAAAAGTAAAAAAATAAATCTGTGAATTATCAGTGCTTTTGATCAGTGTCATCAGTGGACAGCTTTAAATTAATAAAATAAGTAAAAAGGTAAAAGTAAAAAGGAGAGTGGCGGGGTGAAGTGGAAAGTTTAAAGAAAATTAATAATTAACAATTAATAATTAAGACAAAAAAGTGTCTACCTGACCTACCGACAGGAAGGAAGTTAGATGTTAACTAAAGTTTTTAAAATTAAAAAGGTAAAAATTACTGTTTTTAATCCTCTCATTTCAGGGGAGGTTAGGTGGGGTAGACAGGTGTGGGGTGATTGGAATAACTTT
>JBAXLO010000036.1:0-28191 GCA_037134755.1 Bacteroidota bacterium
ACCAATTGCAGGAAGTAATGGTAACGTAACAATCTGTGCAGGAAGTACAGTAACACTAACACAATTAAATACAGCAATAGGCACACATGATGCAGGCGGAATATGGACACCAACACTAGCAGGTGCTGGAATTTACACTTATACCGTAGCAGCAACAACACCATGTACAGTACCGGCAACAGCAACTGTAACCGTAACTGAACAAGCACAACCAATTGCAGGAAGTAATGGTAACGTAACAATCTGTGCAGGAAGTACAGTAACATTAGTACAATTAAATGCAGCTATTGGAACACACGATGCAGGTGGAATTTGGACTCCAACTCTTGCCGGAGCAGGAATTTACACTTATACCGTAGCAGCAACAGCTCCATGTACAGTACCGGCAACAGCTACTGTAACTGTAACAGAACATGCACAACCAATTGCAGGTAGTAATGGTAGTGTAACAATCTGTGCAGGAAGTACAGTAACATTAGCACAATTGAATACAGCTATAGGCACACATGATGCTGGCGGAATCTGGACACCAACTCTAGCCGGTGCAGGAACTTATACCTATACCGTAGCAGCAACAGCACCATGTACTGTACCAGCAACAGCAACAGTAACAGTAACAGAACAAGCACCAGCTACACCAATAGTTAGTGTTGTTAACAATTGCGGTTCTTCTACTCTTACAATTACAAATGCAATTGCAGGAGCTTCATTTACATGGACTGGTGGTTTAATAAGTAATCCTGGTACTGCAACAACACAAGGTACTTACTATGTAACTCAGACTGATGTTAATGGTAGCGGTTGTACTAGCGCCCAAAGTGCTGGTGCAGTAGCAACACCAAATTCATATCCAACTGCACCTTCAGTAACAGTTGTTGATCCAATTTGTGGTGATAACAATGGTTATATTACTATTACTTCTGCAACTACTGGATTACAATTTAATCTTAACGGATTAGGTTATGCAGCATATACAGGTCCTTATACTGTAAATGCAAGTACTGGATATAGTATTCTTGCAAAAACTGCTGCTGGTTGTATATCAATAAGTGCAACTACAGGAACAATTGGAGCTGCAAAAGCATCAGTTGGAACATTAACAGTTAATGTTACAAATCCAATTTGTGGTGATAATAATGGTTATGTTACTATTACTTCTGCTACAACAGGTCTTCAATTTAATATGAATGGATCAGGTTATGCAGCATTTGCAAGTCCTTATATGCTTGCACCAAATGCAGCATATAGTATTATAGCTAAAAATAATGATGGATGTACTTCAAATGTAGTTTCAGGAACAATTGGTGCTGCAAAAATTACACCTTTAGCTCCAACAGGATCTGCTAGTCAAGCATTCTGTACTGGTACTTCTCCACTAGTTTCTAATTTAATAGTTACAGGAACAAGTATTGTATGGTACAATGCAGCTACATTAGGAACTGTTGTTCCTACTACTACAGCATTAGTAAATGGTGCTATTTACTATGCAAGTCAAAATAATGGTACTTGCGAAAGTTCAGCAAGATTAGCTGTAACAGCAAATGTTACTACTAGTAATGCTCAAACTTTAGCTATTACTTCTTCTGCAGGATATTGGAATTCCGTTTCTTCAGGAACTTCTGTTATATTTACTGCAACAAATACAGGTACTGTAGCACCTTCAGATATTCAATGGTTTAAAAATAATGTTAATACCACAATGACAGGTACAACTTATACTTATACACCAGTAGAAGGTGATTTTATTAAAGCTGTAGTTAATCCTTCTACTTGCAGTTCAGGAGCTACTTCTAATGTAATTACTATGCATATTTTTGTAACTAATACATGGACAGGTACAACAAGTAATGCATGGAATGTTGCAACAAACTGGAGTTTGGGAATTGTTCCATTATCATATCATAATGTAATTGTACCAGCAGTAACTAATATGCCTACTATTTCAACAGCAGGTCTTTGTCATGATTTTACATTGCTAAATAATGCAACATTTATTGATAACAATAAATATCTTTCTATACTTGGAGCTTTAGAAGCTGATCGTTCTTTAACACCTGGTAAATGGCATTTTATTGCCTCACCAGTATTATTAGCTTATGGTTATGCTTTCTCAGGTGATAATCCTGATAATGGAACAGGAGTTAATAAAGATACATTATATTTATATAAATATAATGAATCAACAAATGTTTTTGCTCCTATTGCAGTTGGTAATCAAGAAATACTAACACCTGGTAAAGGTTATGAAGTTTGGTCAACAAAACAAGTAACAATTAAACTAAAAGGTGTATACGGAAATCAACTACAGAGTTTGAATGATACTTTATCTTTAACTTGTACTGCTCCTTATGCTAGTCATGGTTATAACTTAGTAGGTAATCCATTTCCTTGTGCACTTGATCTTACAAATTCAGGAACTTGGGAACAAGCAAATATGTCTGCAGCAATTATGACTTGGGATCCTGTAGCCAAGAATTATAAATATAAGATTGGAACTGGTATTACAACATTACCAGGTAATTTAATTCCAGCTTATCAAGCATTTTATGTAGTTGCAACAGGAGCTAGTCCAAAAATGATTATACCAACTTCAGCAAAAACTCATGGAGGAACATTCTACAAATCAAGTATTGCTGACTTATTACATTTAACTGTAAATGGTAATAATTATATGGATGAAACATTTATTAACTTTAATTCTAATGCAACAGAAGGTTTCGACGGTCAATATGATGTTGAAAAACTTTTTGGTGCTGACGAAGTTCCTCAATTCTATTCATTATTAAGTGATAAGAATTTAGCTGTAAATACATTACCTGACATAACTTCAAATCCTGTAGTACAAATGGGATTTAGTGTAACTGTAGCTGGTACATATAGTATTACTGCAAGTGAACTTAGTAGTTTTGTAGCTGGAACTTCTATTAAATTAGAAGATACTAAATTAAATACTTTTACAGATTTAAATGCTCAACCAGTATATAGCTTTAGTGCTGATGCAAATGATAACGTAAATAGGTTTAAAGTACATTTTGGTGCACCTAATGGAATTAACAATAATAATGGTAACGGTGGTATCAATATTTATTCTGATAATAATATTATATATATCAATAATCTAGGAACAGAACAAATAAAAGATATTGTTGTATATGATTTATTAGGACAGGAATTATTGAGAAAACAAGCATCTAATAATACTGTTAATACTGTTAATATGCAATTTGCTACAGCTTATTACATGGTAAAAGTTGTAACAAGTAGTAATGTATATACTAAAAAAATATATGTAAAATAATTTTTGTGATTACCTCATATATGTGTTCTTATAAGAATACATATATGAGGTATCATTAATTAAAAATATAATAAATAATTAGGAATCTTTAATAAATAGCAAATGAAAAGAACAATAAAAACAATTGCGGTAATTTTTTTGTTAGCAATGTTACCTGTATTAAGTAATGCTCAACCACCAGATCCAGGTGGAGTTGGAGGTCCAGGTACAGATCCAGGTGCTGGAGATATACCAGCAGGTGGTGGTGCACCAATTGATGGTGGACTAAGTATACTACTATTATTAGGAGCTGCTTATGGTACAAAAAAAATGTACAAAGTAGGCGAATAATTAAGTTTAATAATTAAATAAAAGGCATCAGTTTTTATAATTGATGCCTTTTTTAGTTATGTGGAATTAACAATTAAATAGAATGACTTTATAAATATCGCTAAATTTTCGTCTCAAATAAACATAACGCATTTATTTGTGTTAGTTGTAATAATGAAACAATTTTTAAAGAAACTATTTACTAATTTAAAAAATAAATATAATGGATACACCTAAAAGAGCAGGAGATATGCCTGTTGCAGTAGAATTGGTACAAGGAGAAACTTATGCATGGTGTGCATGTGGTTTATCAAATAATCAACCATTTTGTGATGGTTCGCATCATACTACTGATATGACACCTAATGTTTTTGAAGCTGAAAGAACAGGTACACATTATATGTGTATGTGTAAAGCTACTAAAAACAAACCATTCTGTGATGGTTCGCATGCTGGTTAAATTTATCTTATAAACCAAATTCTAACATAAATACTACTATTTTAATAAGAGTATTTTATAAAAACGTCTTCACCAGTTAAATGATGAAGACGTTTTTAGTTATAATGATTTAGTATGATTTTAGATAGCTGAAACACTAAATCTAAAAGTTAAATATTTTATTCAAACTAATATTAAAGATATAATAAATTTTATAAACCTGCTATTAATTGTTTCAATTTAGTTTCTGCAAGTTTTAAATTATATTTTAAATTAATTAAACGTGTTTGCGAATCTACAAAGCTTTCCTGAGCTTGTCTTACTTCTAATACTGTTGTCTGTCCTAAACGAAGTCTTTCCATTACAATATCAAGGTTTTCTTTAGTTAAATCTGCATTTTCTTTTTCAATATTTAGAAGATTAAGTTGACTTTCATAAACTGTAATTACATTTTGTAGCTGAACATTCAATTGTATCTTAACTGATTCAAGATAATATTGAGATGATTTTAATTGAAGTTTAGCAACGTCTTTTTGTCTTTTAATATTTCCTGACTGATATAAAGGAATAGTAAAGCTTCCTCCAATTTGGGGTCCATTAATTCGATTAATAAGTATACTTCCTGCACTATTATTACTTTCAGTGAAATTATAACCGCCAAATAAACTTACTTTAGGAAAATAATAAGAATTAAATTCACTTATAGTTAGCTTTGATATATCAATTTGTTTTTGTAACGAAAGCAATGTAGTATTACTTGCGTACATTTTACTTAATAATTCTTCTTTATTTAATTTAAAACTATTAGGAATTGAATCTGTAACATCAAGAACTGTTCCTGCATCTCTACATAACAATTGATTTAATGATCTTTTGGACGCTGTTATTACACTTAACTGATTTAAGGCATTTTCAGAATAAACATTTAAATCAATCTTTGATTGTAGTAAATTGTTTTTTGGAATAAGTCCTGCATCATAGCTGGTTTGAAGTATTTTTACTCGTTCTTTATTATAGTTTATTACTTCATTTAAGGAATTTAACTGCTGAGTTTGTCTGACTATATCATAATATGCAGCTATTACATTATAAATAGTTTGCATTACTTTATCTTTATATTGAAGTTCTCCTAATACTTGTATTTCATTTAGCTTATTCTTTGTAATAAACATTTTGCCTCCATCAAAAATATTCCAATTTACAAAAGCTCCTGCAGAAAAAGTATTGTATTTTGCATTTGAAGCAGTGATTTCGCTACCCGATGATAGCTTTTGATCAATACTATTAACAGCATAATTATCAGAACCTGTAATTGAGACACCGGGAAGCATACCTGAGTTTCCTAAAGTATTATTTAGTTTAGCTGCATCAACATCGTTTCGAGCTATCCATATATCAAAGTTGTTTTTAAGAGCAATATTTATAGCTTCATCAATAGTTAGCACATTTTGTGATTGAATGACTAAACTATTTATGATTATTATCGATAGAAGAATTATTCTTTTCATCTTATTTAATAAATTTAACTGATTAAATTATCAGGAGTAATGGTATCTAAAGTGTCTTCCATGTTTTTTGCTGAGATTATTGTGTACATTACCGGAATTACAAATAATGTTAGTAATAATGAAAACAATAAACCTCCAACAACTACTATTCCTAGTGGTACACGGCTTTGAGCTCCTGCTCCTAAGGCTAATGCTATTGGTAAAGCCCCAAATATTGTAGCTAAAGATGTCATTAAGATAGGGCGTAAACGAGCTGCAGCGGCTTCAAAAACAGCCTCTCTTTTGCTAAGCCCTATTTTACGTTTTTGATTTGCAAATTCAACGATAAGAATTCCGTTTTTTGTTACTAATCCGATCAACATGATCATTCCAATTTCAGAAAAGATATTTAAGGTCATGCCAAATATCCATAATGATAATAAAGCTCCTGCTATAGCTAAAGGTACGGTTAGCATAATTGTAAAAGGATCTCTGAAACTCTCGAATTGTGCTGCTAGAATAAGGTAAATTAATACTAAGGCCATGATTAATGCAAAGGCAATATTAGAACTGCTTTCAGTAAAGTCCCTTGATGGTCCGGCTAAATCAGTATGGAAGGATTCATCTAATACATCTTTAGATATTCTTTTCATTGCGTCAATACCTTCTCCTAATGATCTGCCTTCTGCTAGAGATGCTGATACTGTTGCCGATTTATATCTATTATAATGATATAATGAAGGCGGATTACTGTTCTCTTCTGTTTTTACAAGGTTATCTAATTGTATTAGATTTCCGCTATTGTTTCTAACATATAATGATGTTATATCAGCAGGATCGCTTCTTTCTGAACGTTCTACCTGACCTATCACATAATATTGCTTACCTTTTCTGATAAAATAATCATATCTTCGACCACTTAATGCAAAGGTAAGAGTATTGGATACATCTATTTCATTAACACCAAGATTAGTTGCTTTTAACCGGTCAACAAAAACATTAATTTCAGGTTTGTTAAATTTAAGATTTACATCAACATTACCAAAGACAGGATCTTTACGAGCAGCTTCCAAAAATTTAGGTAGTGCTGATTGTATCTTACTAAAATCTAGATTTTGTATAACAAATTGTACAGGTAATTGTGAACCTGATGATAATGAGGTTGAAATAGTTTGTTCTTGTATAGGTATAATTCTAGCTGCCGGAAAACGTTTGTAAAGTCTTACTAATCTATCGTATACTTGTTGTTGGGTTGCTTTACGTTCGTTAGGTTCTTTTAGAAATATCTGTATAGCACCTGTGTTAGTGCTTGGTGTCATACCGCCTCCCAATCTGGTAAAGAACAATCTTCCTTCAGGAACACTGTCTGTTACTTGTTGTCCTATTTTATCTAATAGTTTTTTTGTGTAATCATAATCAGTTCCTTCGGGTAGGGTTAAAGAAGATCTTAAAATACTATGGTCTTCAAGAGGTGCTAATTCAGATTTAAGATTTTGAGTTAAAAATCCTATCAATACCATACATATAAATAATATTAATAGAGCATAACTCTTTGTTTTCATAAATGTTTTGAGCAATCTTCTGTAAAAATTATCTAAATTTACAAAGAAAGGTTCAGTCAGCATATAAAATTTAGAGTGTGCGGTTGAAGTTCCTAGTTTTACGTTTAATACAGGTGTTAATGTTAACGATACAAAGGCAGATATTAAAACGGCTCCTGCTAAAACGATCCCAAATTCGCGAAATAATCTTCCGGTAAATCCCTGAAGGAAAATAACGGGAATAAATACAATAGCTAAAGTAAATGAAGTTGTTATAACTACTGAAAAAATTTCTCTGGTGCCTTCAACTGCAGCCTTCCATTTGTCCATTCCTTGTTCAATTTTCTTAAAAATGTTTTCTGTTACCACAATACCGTCATCTACAACTAAACCGGTGGCTAATACTATTGCAAGTAAGGTTAATACATTTATCGAAAATCCAAAAATATACATAATAAAAAATGCTCCAATTAAGGATACAGGAATATCAATTAAGGGTCGTAGTGCTATTATCCAGTTTCTAAAGAAGATAAAGATAATAAGCACAACTAATAGTATAGCTATGATCAATGTTTCGGTAACATCTTTAACAGATTGCTTAACAAACTTAGATTTATCATAACCAACATCTAATGTAGTTCCTTCGGGTAGGTTCTTTTTTACTTCATCCAGTCTTTTAAAGAACTCATCTGCTATTTGAATATGATTAGCTCCTGGAAGGGGAATTAATGCTAACGAGATACCCTCGCCACCATTAAGTTTTACATTAATTTCTTCGTCTTGAGGGCCTAAAACAGCATCTCCAATATCACTTAATCTTACAATTTGATTATTTGTTTGTTTTATAATCAGATTATTAAAATCATCTTCGGTTACAAGTTTCCCATAAGTTTTAACAATAAGTTCGGTAGCTTTGCCTTTAATGATACCTCCTGGAAGTTCAACGTTTTCTTTTTGCAAAACACTATTAACATCCAAAGCTGTAACATTATATGCTGCCATTTTGTTGGGGTTAAGCCAAATTCTCATAGCAGGACGCTTCTGTCCGTACAAACCAACTGAACTTACGCCCGGTATAGTTTGGAATTTCTCTTGTAGTATATTCTCAGCATAATCACTTAACTCCAATGCGTTCATTTTTGAACTCTGAACCGCTAGTGTAATAATAGGATCGCTGTTAGCATCTGCTTTTGTTACAATAGGAGGGGCGTCAATGTCCTGAGGAAGGTTGCGTGATGCCTGTGAAGTTTTATCACGTACATCATTTGCTGCTTTTTCCAAATCAGCACCTACATTAAATTCAACTAGTATTGAGCTACTTCCGGTAGTAGATGAGGATGATATTGATCTTACGCCTTCAATACCATTAATTGATTTCTCAATTGGTTCGGTAATCTGCGATTCAATAATATCAGCATTAGCTCCGGTATAATTTGTTTGTACACTTATAGTTGGAGGGTCAATTGCGGGGTATAATCTTACGCCTAAGAAGCTAAAACCTACGTATCCAAACAAAATTATCACCAAACTCATCACGATTGAAGCAACCGGACGCTTTAAAGCAAAATCAGATAATGTCATAATTCTTTATTTTGTTACTTTTGAAAACTTAACTGCATCACCAGGCTTCATAAATAGTAATCCTGTGGTAATTACGGTATCTCCTTCTTCAATTCCCGATACTATTTCTATCGTTGATTCTTTTCTTATTCCTGTTTTTACTTTAACTGATTTCACTTTTCCGCCCTTGGCTATCAATAAGCTCTTGTCTTTTTCCTGTGGTATTACTGCTTGCGTAGGAACCATTATAGCATCTTTATTTTCGCCAAGAGTTAATTCAACATTTGCAAATTTACCCGGCACAAGCGATTTTGCTTTGCTGTTAACGAGTGCTCTAACATTTAAATTTCGTGTGTTAGCATCAATTCCCTCTTCGGTAGCCATAACTGTTGCATCATATTTAGCATCATCTCCTTGAACTGTAAACTTAAGATCCTTGCCTTTTACAACTTCTTTACTATATTTTTCAGGAACACTAAAATCTATTTTCAATTGTTGAACAGCTCTTATGGTTGTCAGTGCGATAGTTGGTGAAACCTGTGCACCAAGGCTTATGTTTTTCAAACCAATAGTACCATCATAAGGAGCAAGTATTTCTGTTTTCCTAATTTGCACTTTCATCACATCTACATCGGCCTCTATCGAATTTACTTGCAACACTGTCTGATCATAATCCAGCTGACTTATGCCATTTACTTTCATTAAATCGCCTTGACGTTTCTTAGTTTGTTCGGCTATTAGTAATTGAGCCTGAAGTTTTTTAAGTTGTGCTTGAAGATCTCCATCAAAGAGCTTTACTAATAAAGTTCCTTTTTTAACTGTTTTCCCTTCCGGGATATTTATGTCGACAACTCTGCCTGATATTTCGGGCATCAGCACTGTTTCGTCAAAAGATTTTATTGTTCCCGATACAGATATGATAGTATTTAATAAAGAAGGCCCTACTATAAACCCTTCAACCATCATTGTTTTGCCAATGGGTTTTATAGCTTTATCTTTGTCGGCTTTACCTGATGAACAAGAATAAAATGCTATAATAATTGATACAAATAGTAAAAGTAATGATTTAAATTTTCTCATTTTATGCAATTTTCAATGAATTAAATATGAATTGAATTTAGGTGCAAAAGTACTTATTATAAATTTAATAAACGTTGGTTTTATAAACTTTAAGCATTATTTAACATTATAATTTTAAGAAAGGCAATTGCTACTGTTAATTTTTTATTTTATTAATTATTACGTATTGATTTATTAGATAACTAAACTAGTAAATAGTTTAATTTAAAAACATTTTAAAAAGCTTTTTAAAATTATGCTACAAAGAGAGCTACTGCTTTTTTAGCAATGCTTTCATTGGTTTCCAGTAATATAGTTTCCAACCTTCGGTAAGCTCCGCCACTTTATGTTCGGGCACATCGGTTTGTTGCAGTGTTAGTTTTGTTTTATTATCGAGCTTTTTGAATTTAAAGGTGCATATTGAATAATGTTCATCGGGCCAACCGTCTTCAGCGAAGTGCCACGCCTGAACTATCTTTTCTCCTTCCACTAATTCGATGTTATATCCTACAATATATCCATTATAAATATCGAATTTTCCATTAACTTTTTTACTCATCTTAACATCAAAACCTGTAAAAGCGGCATGTTTCTTTTCATCCATAATTAGGTTATATACTTCAATAGGTGAGGCATCAAATGTAGCTGTTTGTGTAATAGTTTTTGTTTCCATAATGATAATTATTGTGTTTATTTGTTTTGTTTTTAGATTTATTTTACAAAAATACTTCTTTTTTATCTAAATTAATATTCTTATCAATAGTAATTTTCGAAAAAATATTCTTCTTCATATTACAATTACTGTCTTTATTAAATTAACTTTAATTAACGTTTGACAAAAAAGTATTAAAGACATCTATAATATTAATAATAAAACAATTCATAATAAAATTGTTCATTATTTTTGATTATTTTCTATATATAATAAACCAAAATATAGGCTAAATGTGTCTTTATATCGAATAACTTTATCTTTATATCGAATAACTTTGCCTATAGAGCGAATAACTTTACCGCTAGAGAGAATAACTTTGCCGTTATATCGAATAACTTTACCTATAGAGCGAATAACTTTACCTATAGAGCGAATAACTTTAACTTTATATCGAATAACTTTATCTTTATATCGAATAACTTTGCCTTTTAGCCAATATTTTGTTACTTTTATCTCAACAAAATAAGGATTATATTTAAGAAAAGGAATAACTTTGAGATATTTAGCTTATGATTTGCCGGGTTTGTAGAAAACAACGTTGACTTTTTCAAGAGTAATTAAGCCTCCATGCTTGGGATTGTCAAAATACTTTTCAATAGTTTTAACAAAAGCATTAATTTTATCAGCTTCATCAATCATTTCGATAATAATCGGCAAATCATCCGACACAGCTAATATCTTAGCTGTGTGTATAAAACTATGTGCCCCATATGACATGATGCCTCTGAGAACAGTGGCACCGGCAATACCATAATTTTTGGCTTCATGCACAATAGTTTCGTAAAGCGGCGTGCTATTTATCTTATCCAAAGAGCCTGTATATATTCTTAATAAAAGAGTTTCAGTATTTGCATCCATAATATGTTTATTTTAAATAGCTTTAACAATAACAACACCTAAATATGCGGCAAGTATGCCCAAAAACACACTCAAAGTAATATATCCCGAAGCGATAAGTATTTCTCTATCTCTAAATAGCTGAAGAACATCATACGAAAAGGTAGAAAAAGTAGTAAAACCACCACAAAAACCGGTAGCTAAAAACATTAAAACTTCGGGTTTCAGAATATTTCCTTTCTCACTAAAGGCATAAATCATACCTATCAAAAAACAACCTAATACATTAATAGTAAACGTGCCCAAAGGAAAAGATGATGGGTAATATTTGTTAATAAAAACCTGACCTAGATAGCGTGCCACACTACCTGCAAAACCTCCCGAACCAACTATTAAGATCATTTTGAACATAGGACGAATTTATAGAGTGCGTTGCCTGATAGCTTCATAAAGAATAACGCCACAAGCCACCGAAACGTTTAATGATTCAATATCACCACTCAAAGGTATCTTAACTTTATGATCGCTTAAGCGAATATATTCAGGTGAAACGCCATCTTCTTCCGAACCCATAATGATAGCGGTAGGAGGGAGGAAGTCTGTCTTATAAATGTAATCATCAGTCTTTTCTGTAGCTGCTATTATTTGCAAACCGCTTTTCTTTAGATAATCAATAGTTTCTTTAAGATTATCACTTTTGCAAACAGGAATCTTATGCAACGCACCAGCTGAAGTTTTTACAGCATCAGAGTTAATTTGAGCACTCCCTCTGGTAGGAACAATTATTGCATCAACACCTGCACACTCAGCAGTTCGGGTGATAGCACCAAAATTGCGGACATCCGTAATCCTATCTAAAATAAGAATAAGAGGAGTTTTGCCTTGTTCGTAAATAAAAGGGATAACACTCTCCACTTTGGTGTATGATATGATTGAAGTATAAGCTACTATCCCCTGATGATTCTTCGGAGTAAGTTTATTTAGCTTTTCAACAGGCACATATTGACTATGCACATCATTTTCTTTTAAAAGATGAAATAATTCAATGTAAATCTCACCCCTTAAGCCGTTTTGTATAAATATTTTCTCTATTTCTTTCCCGGATTTAATTGCTTCTATTACCGGACGAAGCCCATAAATTAAATTTTCTTTGTCCATTATTATATTATTAAACTTAATTGTTAATTTTTAATTGTTAATTATTAATATTATTTCAAATAATCGTAATTCGTAATTCGTAATTCGTAATTAATTTCTCATCTTCTCCAGTTACTTACCGCATCAAACCACGTAGCCTTCATATCCGGATCCCTTTTTAAAACATAATCATTCTCAGTAAGAGGATTTTCAATCTTATCGAAAATAAACTTCAAAGATAGTAAAATTCCTGATTCGCCATATATCCATGTTTCAGTTTTTGAGCTGCGATAAACAGTGGTAGGCGGACCATATATAGTGTAAATCATGCCTCTATCGGTACGCCAGCCCTCAACATAAGAAGTAAAGAAACGATTTGCATCTTTTACCGCAGTATAATATTTTTTTATTAAAGATATCGCTCTGTCAGGATTCCCAGCAATCTCAAGCCAGAACTTATCCACAGCAGTTTTATAATCTACACTTTGAGTTATTTCTTCATACTCCTTTTTTGTAGAAAGATATCGTAAAGGATAGATCATTTCAATAGGAGTTTTTACAATTGGAAAGCCATCATAGAACTGATATATAGTTAATCCATCAGTATTTGTAGTGTCTGCCTGGAAATGATAAATACCTTCGTTATTTAAAGTTATATAATTAGATTCAAAATTATTTATTTTAAGAGTAAAACTACTGTCAGCAACAAATTTAGGAGCTTTAGGTGCAACAATTGTGTAAAGTGGCGGTGCAATAGTGTTTCTTGGTTTATAATATTTTACATAAAGTAATTTAATGTTGATATTATTACAAACAATTTTAAAAGCTTCCCCATTTTGAATATAATTTTTGAAAAGAGTATTGCCAACATCATCCTTTAACTGATAATTTTGACTCGAAAAAGCATTTAATTTATGAATAGGCACGTAACAATCAGCAATATTACGCCTATCAAGATCATTAAGAGTAAGTTTAAGAAGGTATTCCTTATTATATAGCTTATGAAGAGCGATAGGAGGGTAGGAAATGGTGTTATTTTTCAACAAATTAGAGTCATTAATGTAAATATTAGTCTGATCAATATCACTACTTTGTACTTTAGTTTCTTCTTTTAAATCATATATATCATAACTGATCTCAAAACCGTTAACAGCCTCAACAGATAGGTTAGATTGTTCGAAACGAAGGTTTAAAACCGAAGTACTATCCGAAGTATGCCAGATAGAAGTTTCAATTGCATTGCTTTTGTTTTGAGGATTATAAGATTGGGCAAAATTAACATCCCTAATAGTGTACATACCCCCGCAAGAGCTAAGAAAAGCAAGCCCAATGACTACAATATATAACTTTAAGCTACTCATTTCCTTTATTAATTATAATAAATATTCCATAATTAATTACATTTACAATTCATCTTAATCATTGTCTTCAGTTTCGGGTAGAAACTCCATTTGTTTGCCTGCAATAGCAGAGATATCCTTCTTATTTTTAGCCCCTAGCTTCTTAAGTTTCTCTATTTTGCTAATGATATTCCCATTACCTACATATAATTTATTGCTAGCTTCATCATAAGTCTTACGAACGGTATCTAATTGGTTACCCATTCGTTTAAAGTCCTCAATTAGATTAGCAAATTTATCATACATGCTACCTGCTTCCTTGGCAATTTCATTTGCATTCTGAGTTTGCTTCTCTCTTTTCCAGATAGACTCAATAGTTTTTAAGGTAGCCAGCAAAGTGGAAGGACTTACGATGACAACCCGACGCTCCCAGGCAAAATTAAATAACTCTATATCCTGTTGAATAGCAATACTGAAAGAAGATTCAATCGGAAGGAACATCAAAACGAAATCAGGGGAATTAAAAGACTCAGAATGGGCATAACTCTTTTCGCTAAGCCCCTTTACATGGTTCTTAATTGAGTCAATATGTTGTTTTGCAAACTTATCTTTATCTTCTATAGTTTCAGCACTCGAAAATTGCTCATAAGCTACCAGAGAAACCTTGGAATCAATGATAATATGCTTATTATCCGGTAGCTTTATTACAACATCAGGGCGAATCATTTCGCCATTTTCGTTACGTGCAGTAAATTGTGTTTCATATTCTTCGCCTTTTATCAAACCTGAGCGTTCAAGAATCCTTTCCAGCACAACTTCACCCCAGTTACCTTGTTTTTTAGAGTCGCCTTTTAAAGCTTTGGTAAGATTATTTGCTTCTTCACTAATCTTACTGTTAAGATCATAAAGCTTTTTTACTTCTTCTCGAAGACTTACACTGTCTCTGATTCCTTTTTCATGAGTATCTTGTACTTTCTGTTCGAAAGTTATTATTTTTTCTTTTAATGGATTCAAAATATCAGCAATATTCTTTTGATTAACGGCAGTAAACTCCTGTGAATTTTGTTTTAAAATCTTATTAGCGATGTTTTCGAACTCGGTTGTGAACTTCTTTTGCAAATCTTCTAACTCTGCTTTCTGAGTATTGAGTTTATCCTGTAGATTTCTGAATTCAGTTTCAGCTTTAGCTATACGACTATTCAAAGCTTCAGACTTTTGTTGTTCGTTAGCTAATAGACCTTTTAGTTCTTGCTTCTCCTTTTCCAATCTATTAATCAAATCTTCATTAGATTTAGTTATTGTTTCTTTTTCAGTTTGTAATATAAGCAATTTGCGATTGCTTTCGTTTAAGATATTCTCTATCTCTAATTTTTTCTTGTTCCAGTTGTTTTGAGAAAGCATCCAAGCAGCCAGAAAGCCCAAAGCTAAAGCTATAATAACCAGTAAAATTTCCATGTGTAGTATATGATTTATAATTTTACAAATGTACAAAAAGAATTTGGAATCTAAGATTATTAAAAGGCATAATTACGAATTACGAATAACGAATTAAGATTTGATATTTGTTAATGTCTTTAAAATTATTTTATTATATTTTAAACATGATATGAGAAATCTTGTAAATTTGTTAAAAAACGAAGTAATATTCTCGTATGTCAAAGTTATATTCTTATATGTAGAAGAGACTTTCTCGTATATTGAACTAATATTTTTGTGTATCAAAGTTAAATTCTTGTATGTAGAAAAGACTTTCTCGTATATTGAAGAGACTTTCTTGGATATTGGAAAGGTTTTCTCGTACGTCAAAGAGGTTTTCTCGGATGTCGAAAAGGTTTTCACGGATGTCGAAGTTATATTTTTGGATGTTGAAGAGACTTTCTTGGATGTCGAAAAGGTTTTCTTGGATTCGGAAGAGACTTTCCTAGATTTATAAATGGCTTAAAGTCTTAAAATAGATTGAGTTTTCTTATTACCATTAATTCGCAAATATATATTTAACTTATTGAAAATAAACCTAAAAGGGTTTGTTATTTAATAATTATTTTCTTAAGTAAGCACTTGTGGATTTAAGGTATTATATCTTGTTTTTGTTGTCCGAATTCATGTATTTGTACATGATAAAAGTATTAGGAGTTCTATTAATTCCTATATTTGCCACCTTAATTTAAAAGAAATAATGTTAAGTAAAATTATTTAATGTGAAAAGTTAAATTTAAGATGGGTTTTAACTTTTATTAATATTTTGAATTTGATAGATGTACAAAAAATAAGAATTAATTAACAAAAAATTAACAAAAGAGATTGTTAAAATCATTCGATTGTATTAAAAATTTTATATTTTTACAAACTTTTTTAGTAAGTTTTTGAAAAGATATTATATGTATTTTGTAGATAAAATGTGACTTATGAATAATATATTAAGACAGTTAATAATAGATAATTATAATAAACGTAAAACGTCCTATCTATATGATAGGATTTGAATTGTAAATTAAGAATAACTAATAATAATAATTATGAAACATACTATACCCCATTCACCACCGTAGATATACATCTATAGTGTTTCCCCAGCAATTTTAATATAATAACAGATAAAATATAAGCAACAATATTATTCAATTTTTTAATTAATTTATTTACATATGAAAAAATTTAACATTCTTTCAAGTTTAAAGATCTCTATAAAGAGAACAAAGGGCTTAAGAGCATTAATACCTTCATTTATGTTAGTATTGATGCTTGCTTTTGCAAGCAAAAGTATTGGGCAGACTGCAAGTTATGTTGCAGCTAGCTTTACAACAACAGGTAACAGTACATGGGTTTGCCCTACCGGTGTTACATCAGTTGTTGTTGAATGTATAGGTGCCGGTGGTGGCGGAGGCGGAACAAGTGCAGCTACTACAGGTGGTAGTGGTGGCGCCGGTGGTTCCTACTCAAAATCTGTATTAACAGTTGTGCCCGGGACAACATACTACTTAACCGTAGGTACTGGTGGAACAGCAGGTTCTAATACAGGTGGCAACGGTGGTACTGGTGGTAACTCCTTTTTTGGTAATTCAGTAGCCGGAACCCAAACAGGTGCTACCTGTGCGGCAGTGGGTGGTGCAGGCGGAAATGGAAGCACTGCCGGTAATGGTATAGCTTCCGGTTCTACAACAGGTAATGTTGGATCTTTATTTTGGGCAGGTGGAAACGGAGGAACAGCCGTTGGTGCTTTAGGAGTAACTAGTAGTGGTGGCGGTGGCGGTGGTGCCGGTAGTGCATCTGTAGGAGGTAATTCTACGACTACTACAGCAGGTACAGGTGGTACAGGAACTTTAACAGGTGGTGCTGGCGCAGTAGGGAAATCAGCTAGTGGTGCAGGAGCAGTAGGTACTCAACCAGGCGGTGGCGGTGGCGGTGGCTACAGAACTAGTTCTACAGCAAGAGCAGGTGGTGCAGGTGGTGCAGGTAAAATTGTAATTAACGTTCCTTATACACCTATTTCTTCTTTTCCATGGACTGAAAACTTTGATGGTATGTCAAGTATAGGTTCAGGTATTGTTCCAACTTATTGGTCAACAACAACAGGAACTTATGCATGGGCTTCAATGAATGCATCATCTACAACTTATAATCTTCCTTATTCTACACCTAATTATATGTCGATTCAATATAGCAATACTACTGCAAGTTCATTATGGGCTCCGGCATTTCAATTAACAGCAGGTATTACTTATGTATATTCATTTTATTATAATACAAATGGTACTTCTTCATCATACATAGGATTTACCGGAACAGCATTGGTAAATTCAAGCCCAACAGCAACTGGTTCTACACCACTTGGTACATTTATAACGGCCACACAAGGAACAGCAGCATATACGCAATATACTGTAAATTATACACCAGCAACATCAGGTATTTATTACTTTGGTATTAATGTTTCAGCTACAAGTGCTCCCTGGTATTTAGGTGTAGATAATTTTTCTTTGAAAGCATTAACACCCATTTTATCAGCAGGAACAATAACATCTTTTGGGAATGTCTGCTATGGTACTACAACTACTCCTAAAAGTTTTACTTTAACAGGAACAACTCTTACAACTGCAAATGTTACTGTAGGTCCTTTATATGGTTTTAATTTTTCTACCACAGCAGGTGGAACTTATACCCCTACACTTACCTTAACTCCTACAGCGGGTGCAATTAATCAAACGGTATATGTAGAATTTTCGCCGGATGCAACAAATCCATTTGATGGTTCTATTCCTATATCAGGAGGTGGTGCACCAAGTATAAATGTGGCTGCAGTCGGTACAGGTGTAGATTCACCACCATCCTTAAGTTCAGGTACTGAAACTGCATTTACCGCTTCATCTGCTACGATAACAGGAAGCACTATATCTGCTACCGGTTGTAGTGATGTTTTTGATTATGGCATTGAATGGAGTTACACTAATAATTTTACAAATGGTACTGGTACGATGGTTTCTGCTTTAACTTCAGGATCTTTAACTTCAGGATCATTGCTTGCAGGCTCATCCGGTGCTATTTTTAGTACTACTGCTACAGGATTAACTCCAGGAATTACTTATTACTACCATGCTTATGCTACTAACGATAATAACACAAGCTACAGTAATCAAGGAAGTTTTACACTAGCTTGTGCAACACCAACAGATATTGCAGCTAGCGTTTCATCATCAAACCAAACTATCTCTACTATAAGTGGTAGCTTTACAGCAGCAGCAACTGCACCAACCGGATACCTGGTTGTAAGAACAACCGGCAATGTAATGCCTACACCATTAAATGGCACAACGTACAGTGTTGGAAGTAATGCTATCGGCTACATTGATTATGTAGGAACCAGTGCAGGTAGTTGGATGTCAACAGGGCTTACAGCAAGTACTTTGTACTATTATTGGATATTTTCATACAATACTGCAAATTGTTCGGGAGGACCTTTATATAGCATAACAGCAACTCAATTTAATATCTCAACAACAGCATGTACTGGATTTGCAGCTACTATTTCAATTAATGGTGCAGCAGCAGTACAAGGTGTTTCTTATCCAACAATTACTTCAGCATTATCTGATTTAAGCGTTTGTGGTATTACACAGCCAACTATTCTGGAGTTAGCTTCGGACTATGTTGCAAGTGCTGAAACGTATCCAATAACATTGGGAACCTTAACAGGACAAAGTGCAACAAATACAATTACTATCCGTGAGGCTAGTGGTGTTACAGGTAAAATTATTACATCAAACAATACCATTGCAACTATAAATATTGTTGCAGGAAGTTATTGGAAAATTGATGGACGTTCGGGAGGCTTAGGAGCAAAAGATTTGACAATTAGCAATACAAGCACTGCAACCGGAGGTTCTGCTATCAGATTTATAACTTCTTCAACTAATAATGTTGTAGAATATGTAAACCTTATAGGTAGTTATCCATCTGCAACAAGTGGTGTTGTATTATTTGGTGCAGGAAGCAACAATCATAACATAATTGATAATTGCTCAATTGATGGTAATGCAGGTGCAACAGCAGCACCAACTCTTGCTGCAAACAATGGTGTTTATTCATCAGGTACATCAAATGATACAATCAGTATTACCAACTGTACTATTTTTAATACTTTTGTTAACGGTACTACCAACTGTGGTGTTCTTGTATCAAGCGGAACAGCATGGACAATAAGTGGAAACAGTTTTTATCAAACAGCTACCAGAACAACAACTACAGCTTCTTCTTATTATGGTATCTCTATTAATAATACTTCAGGTAATAATTATACAATATCTAATAACTATATAGGAGGTTCTGCTGCAAATTGTGGTAGCACTGCTATGACAATAGGAGGTACTGTAGCTAATCT
The DNA here is from genome assembly GCA_037134755.1 of Bacteroidota bacterium. Lineage (GTDB taxonomy): Bacteria > Bacteroidota > Bacteroidia > Bacteroidales > JACABE01 > JBAXLO01. Next base: position 19,598 of record JBAXLO010000036.1, read on the forward strand.
TTTCCGTGGTATTGATTTTGCTGCAGGTACAACTACAGCATCTGGCATACAAGGAAATACAATAGCTAATATTAATTTTAATACTTCAAGTGGTACTTCAGCTATTCCTGGTATTTTTGCCGGTATTTATGCATCTGCAGGTAGTGTTAATATAGGAACTGTAAATGGTAATACCATAGGTTCTACTTCAGGAACAAGTTCAATAAGTATTACTTCAACTACTACAGCTGGTTTGATTATGGGTATTTATTCTGCATCAAATGGCAACATAAATATCGAAAAAAATAGTATTGGTTCGATAGCAGCCGGTGGTGGTGCTGCAATAGGTTATTCGTTCATGGGTATTGGTATAGCCGGAACAGCAAGCGCTACCGTATATTCAAATAATATTGGTAATTCTACTGCAAATAATATTTCATTGGGTATCAATGGTACTACTACAGCTGCCACTGCAATTTATGGTATTTACAGTACTTCTACAGGTGCAAGTGTAAGTTTTGGTAATGCCTCAGGTACAGGAAATACTTTCCAGAATATGGCAGCCAACGGAAGTAGTACTACTTCTCAATTCTATGGTATCTATAATACAGCAGCAGTTGGGACATTAAATGCAAACTATAATACATTTACTGCTAATTCACTTGCAGGAGGAGGTAGTTCCACAACAACATTTTATTATGGAGCCATACTTAATGGTGGAGCAGTTACCGGTGCAATAAATATGAATTATAACTCTATTAATTCAGGAACAATATCTACAGCAACTTATACCGGTGTATTGGCTTATCTGGTAAATTTAGCAGGTGCAAGTACCTCAACATTATCTATATCTAACAATACTTTATCAAATATAGATTTTTCAGGAGCTACAGGTAGCACAAGTACTATATATGGAATATATCATGCAACAGGTACTCCTTTAACTGAAACTATCAGTAATAATAATTTTAACAATCTTAGTTTGCAGTCAAGTGGTGCAATATATTTGATTTATAATTCTTATGCAGCTCCTGCAAATGGAACTAAAACGATACAAAACAATGTTATTACAACTGGTTTTACACGTAAAGTAGCAGCAGCAGGTTCATTCTATTGCTATTATGATGGAGGTGCTAACCCTGCAACAGCTTCTATAACTATTTCGGGAAATAATTTCTCAAATATTTCTACAAACACTCCAAATACTGTTTCTTATAGTTTCTATGGTATATACAGTTATAACAGTTCATATAATCAAAGTCAGAGTGTTTATAATAACACCTTAAATAATATTTCATTTAGTGGTAATTCATCATTTTATGGTTATTATTTAAATGGTTTTGCCGGAACAGCTGGCTCTCCTAACCTTGTATATGGAAATACACTTACAAACATTACAGGTAATGGAACTGCTACATCATATGGCATGTATATTGGATCTGTATCTTTATATGTAAATGCTTATAACAATTTAATTAATAATATTACACTTACCGGTGCTGCTTCTATATACGGTATATATAATGCAGGCGGAACAGCAATGAATTATTATCAGAATGCTGTTAATACACTCTCAAGTTTAGGTTCAGTTTGGGGTATCTATAATTCGAGTGGTACAACTGTAAATATTTATCAACACAGAAAAATAGGTGCTAATGATTATAGTATTTACGGATTATCCTCTTCAGGTGCTGCACAAACTGTTATAGGTATATATTCTTCAAGTACTACAGCTAATATATATAAGAATAAAGTTTATAATCTGACATCAACTTATAATGGAACTTATTCCGGTTATGTTTATGGGTTCTCACTTACTGGTGGTACTACTGTTAATACTTATAATAATATTATTGGTAAATTAACTGCACCTGCTGTAAGCTCTACAGAGGCTATACGTGGTATTTCAATTACCTCTTCAACTTCATCAGCAAATTATAATGTTTACAACAATACTATATATCTTAATGCAACTTCAACAGGTGCTAATTTTGGTAGTTCCGGCATTTATCACGCTACAAGTGCAACAGCTACTACTGCAGCATTGGATTTAAGGAATAATATTATAGTTAATACTTCTACAGCAACCGGTACAGGGATCTCAGCAGCATATCGCAGGTCGAGTTCTACCTTAACCAATTATGCTTCTACTTCGAATTTTAACTGTTTATTTGGAACAAATATAATGTATGATGGAGCAACAGCATTCTCTACTCTTGCACAATATCGGGCAGCAGTAGGTTCACGTGATGCTACTTCAATTAATGAAAATCCAAATTTTATTAGTACTAATGGTTCGGATACTACTTTTTTACGTATTAGTTCAGCTACTCAAACCGGTATCGAAAGTGGTGGATCAAGCATTGTATATATAACAGACGACATTGATGGAGATATTCGCCAAGGTAATTCAAATTATCCGGCTCAGGTAAATGGTGGAGGTTCTGCTCCTGATATAGGTGCAGATGAATTTGATGGAAAACCATTTTACACTTGTGTAACTCCTACTCCAGGTAATACTTTAGCTACTTCAACCAATATATGTTTGGGAACAAATGTAGCTTTCTCATTACAAAATGTAAGTCCAGGAACAGGTATTACTTATAAATGGCAAAGTTCTTCCGATGGTACTACATATACAAATATCTCAGGTGCCACATCTTCAACATATAGTGCTGCACCTACAGCAGCTAATTATTATCAATGTATAGTAACTTGTCAGAAAGATCTAACTACAGGAACCTCAACTCCGGTATTAGTTAGTTTTACAAATAATGTAGCTTCAACTACGGGTGCTTCTTTATGTGGAGTTGGAAGTGTTAATTTACTAGCTACTGCTTCAAATGGAACATTAAAATGGTATAATACTGCTACTAATGGCACTTCTATAGGAACAGGTTCTCCTTTTACTACTCCTATTATTAGTTCAACAACAACTTATTATGTTGGTGCTGAAACATCAGTTTCTGCACCTGGTCCTGCTATTATTGGTACAGGGACTAACCTAACAAGTTCAACAAGTTATCCTACTGTTTTTGGAGATTATTGGTATCAGAATTGGCAACAATTAGTATATACCGCTACTGAATTACAAGCACAGGGGTTAGTTGCAGGTAATATTACCTCTATTAAGTTTAATGTTAGCACACTTCCCGCTTTAGCTCCAACTGGTTTTTCAATTAGTATGGGAGCAACATCAAACTCTGTATTAACTGCTTTCCAAACAACAGGTTTAACTAATGTTTATAGTCCTGCTACACTTACTATGGCTACTGGATGGAATATATTTACATTGTCTACTCCTTATCTTTGGGATGGCGTTTCAAATATTTTGGTTGACCTGAGAATGACAGAGGCGTATGGATCAGCAAGTTCTACTTGTTATTATTCTACTACTACAGGTAATACTGTTCTTTATGCATATACATCAAGCAACAACACTAGTTTTTGGACATCAAACCCAACTCCTACTGCTTCTACTTCAAGATTAAATGCTGGATTTACAGTAATACCAAATAATTGTTCAAGTCCTCGTGTTCCTGTTGCTGCCTCTGTAATAAGCCCACCAACATTAACAATTACCGGCAATCAAACAGTTTGTAGTAATAGTATAGCTACCTTAAGTGTTACTTCAGATTTAGCTAATTATAATTCGTATGTTTGGACTCCAATAACTAATTTATATACGGATGCTGCAGCTACAATCCCTTATATTACAGGTGAGAATTCTAGTACTGTGTATGTAAAAGAAAATCAGGGAACAGCAACCACTTATACTTGTAATGCAAGTAATGTAAGTTCTCAGTGTGTAAATATTGCCACTTCAACTGTAACAACTACATCAGTGCCTGTTATTACAGCAGGTATGTTATCTACATGCTCTGGAGGTACTTCTACAATAACTACAAGCCCTGCAACTGGATATGGTGCTTCTACTTTCCAATGGCAGAACTCTTCTGATAGTATTACTTTTACTGATATTTCTAGTGCAACTTCAATTAATTATACAACTCCAATAGTTACAGGATTAACTTATTATCATTTAATAATTAAAAATGGTGTAATTGTTTGCTCAAATTCTAATAATGTTACAGTTTTCGCTCCTCAAGTTACTTCTACAACACCAAATAGTCGTTGTGGTATAGGAACAGTTAACTTAGCTGCAACAGGTAATGGTACATTAAATTGGTACAATGTTGCAGTGAATGGTACTAGTATAGGAACAAGTTCTCCTTTTACTACTCCTAGCATTAATTCAAATACTACCTACTATGTAGATGCATCAATAGGAAGTGCAGCTCCTGGAAGTATGACTTTTGGAACAGGAACAACAACAACAAGTACTTCTAGTTATCCAACTTTATTCTCTGAATACGGTGGTTATCAGGATTGGCAACAACTTGTATATACTGCTGCCGAATTACGTGCACAAGGCTTAGCTCCAGGAAATATTACATCTCTAAAATTTAATGTGGCTTCATTAAGTATATACACAAATCCATCAGCATTTACAATAAGTATAGGTTCAACTCCAAATTCTGTATTAAGCACTTTCCAAACTACAGGCTTAACTACTGTTTATGGACCTGTTTCACCTACACCAACAACCGGATGGAATACATTTACATTTACTACACCTTATAATTGGGATGGCATTTCAAATATTTTAGTTGATATTAGGATGAAAGAAGCTTATGCTGACGCTATCAATGATGGTACTTATTATACTGCTACATCAGGCAATACTGTTCTATACGCTTATTCTTTATCAGATAATTCCAGTTTCTGGACTTCAAACCCAACACCGACACCTTCGAATAATAGATTTAATGCTATTTTTACAGGACAGGTGGGATCATTTTGTTATAGTTCAAGAGTACCTGTTATCGCTTCAGTAACTGCTGGTCCTGCAATAACTCCAATTGCAACTCCTGCTACTATTTGTCATGGAAGTTCTTCAACTTTATCAGTAAGTAGTAGTAACGATGGCTACACTTATTCATGGACACCAACAACAACACCAACTAATGGTGCTTCTGTAACTGCTTCACCATTAACAAATACTGTGTATACAGTAACTGCAAATGATAATTCAGGTGGTGCAAATAATGGATGTAGTGCTATTGCAACTGTTAATTTAACAGTTATTACACCTACTATTTCAGGTACACTAGCATTTTGTGAAGGCTCAACAACCCAACTTACAGGATCAGGTGTAGCTAATGCAAACTCTCCATGGGTATCTGCAAGTCCATTAGTTGCATCAATAAGCAATACAGGTTTGGTTACCGGCTTAACAGGTGGCACAAGTATAATTACATATACTGACACAAGTGGATGCCAACAAACAACAACAATTACTGTTCATTCTACTGATGCTCCTAGCTTAGCAACTGCAACGCCTTCTACTGTATGTATTGGAAGTTCGACAAATCTTAATGCTGTTTCAACAGGTAATACAATAAATTGGTATGATGCAGCAATAGGAGGGAATTTATTAGGAAGCGTAGTTAGTGGACTTAATTTTCAAGTGACTCCTACGTCATCAACAACATATTATGCAGATGCTAATTCATCTTCAGCAGGTACTCAAACATTTGATTACTCTGGATCTATCGTAAACTGGACTGTTCCTGCTAATGTTACTTCTATTAATGTAACTGCTAAAGGTGCACAAGGTGGAAATGTAACCGCTGCTACAAATACTCCTGGCAAGGGTGCTGTAGTAAATGGAACATTTGCTGTAACTCCCGGACAGGTATTATCAATTCTAGTAGGACAACAACCTACAGCCGGTTCAACTTTCTCCGGTGGTGGTGGTGGTACTTTCGTAGCCTTGGGGTCAAGTTATACTACTGCAACACCAATGATTGTTGCTGGTGGTGGTGGTGGCGCTTCCTCTGCAGATGGACAAGGAGGACTTATCACAAATATTACAACTTCCGGTGATGCTGGAGGTCCAGTAGGTTATGCCGGTACTAATGGTAACGGAGGTATTGCTAATTCATGTAGTGGTGGTGGCGGCGGATTTTATACTTCCGGTGGAACTGACTTATTATATACGACTACAGGTTTAGGTGGTACAGGATTCCGTCAAGGTGGTGCTGCTGTAAACAATGGAATTAGTACATATGCATCAGGTGGTTTTGGTGGTGGTTCGTGTGCTGATTATGCTAGCACATGTAACACTTATACCGGAAATGGTGGTGGATATAGCGGTGGTGGAGGAAATGATTTAAGTTTTGTATACGGTGGTGCTGGTGGAGGTTCCTATAATATTGGAACAAACCAAACTAATACTGCCGCATCTAATACTGGTAATGGTCAGGTAATCATTTCTTATAACATAATGGGTTGTACTTCACTTTCCAGAACTGCAGTGCCAGTTATAGTAGATGCTTTACCAACAGTAAATATAAGCGGTATTACACCTATATGCGAAGGAACAACAACCACATTATCTCCGGTATCAGGCGGTACATGGGTTAGTAATAAGCCTAGTGTAGCAACAGTTACAAATACAGGTTCTGTTTCTGGTGTGTCAGGTGGAACTTCTACTTTTACATTTACTGATGCTACTACAGGATGTAGTAACACAACATCTAATGTTACAATAAAAGCTTTACCATCTAATATTACTATCTCTCCTGCTTTACCTACTATATGTTCAGGATCTTCTGAATTGTTAACAGCTTCAGGTGGAACAATTGATAATCTTAATAGTTCTATTATTGGTACTGGTACTACAATTAATGGTGTTACTAGTTTCCCTGCTCCTTACACAAATGCTTATGGTGGAAATAAACATCAAATGCTTGTTAAAGCAAGTGAACTTACTGCTTTAGGTATTCCTTCAGGGGCTTATTTAACATCTGTTTCATTTAATGTTTCAGCTGTAGGAGCTTCTTTCAACGGCACATTAAATAATTTCCAGGTTGATATCGGAGCAACTGCTGTAACTGCATTAAATGGTACTACATTTATTAGTGGTTTAACTAATGTTATTCCAGCTGGTACTTTAAATGTTCCTATTACAGGTCTGCCTAAAACATTAACACATACTTTCACTACTCCTTTTGTTTGGGATGGTACAAATAATATTGTTATACAGACTTCTTATAGTAATGTTAATGGTGGTACTTCTGCAACCGCAGTCCAGATGACTCAATCAGATCCGGGGTTTGTAAGTACAAACTGGTACAGAGCTGATGGTGCTACTGCAGCAGCAATACTTTCTGCTACAACCCCAACAAGTTCTGGAAATGCACGTCCAAATATGATTATAGGTTATAATACACCTGTTAATCCAAATTGGTCATGGTCGCCAGATGTATCTACAACAGCAACATTAAATGTATCTCCAACTACTGAAACTACTTATACAGTTACAGCAACAATTAATGGTTGTTCTAAGTCACAAAGTAAAACTATAAATATTGATCCATTCTCAGTAGGAGGTACTGCAATAGCTGCTAATGCAAATGTTTGTACAGGTTCAGGAACTACTGTTACACTATCAGGTAATACCGGTAGTATTCAATGGGAACAATCAGCTAATGGAAATACAGGATGGGTAAATGTAACTGGAGGTAATGGAGCAACTTCTGCTACTTACACAACACCTAATCTAACTACTAAGACTTATTACAGAGCTTTAGTTACAAGTGGAGCTTGTTCATCTGCTACTTCATCTATTGATTCAGTTAATGTAAACTCCTTAACAACTGCAGGAGTTGCTACTGTTGATAATTCAACAATATGTTATAATAGTAATAAAACTATAACATTAACTGCTTATAATGGTACAAGTATTCAATGGCAAGAATCAGCTAATGGTACTTCAGGATGGGCTAATGTAACTGGTGGTAGTGGAGAAACTACTGCTACTTATAATACAGCTAATCTAACTGCACCAGCTTATTTTAGAGCTGTTGTTACTAATGGAGCATGTCCATCAGCTAATTCATCTGATGTCTCATTGGTATTTGCTTATCCAACTGCACAACCAACAGATATATTACTTGCAACAGGTATTAATTCTATAAGTGGGTCTTTTGTTGCCTCAGCTAGCGCAGATCATTATTTAATAGTAAGAAGTACTTTAAATACTCTATCATCTTCTCCAATAAATGGTACAGTTTATAATACTGGAGATTTAGTAGGTGGGGGCATGACTGCTGTAGGATATCAGACTGGTACATCGTTTACAGATGCCAGTCTTTTACCAAATACACAATATTATTATTACATTTTTGCTGCTAATAATAATAACTGTAACAATGGTCCGGTTTATTTAGTAACAGCTCCTCTTACAGGTAGTACAACTACATTGCTTCCTCAAACAAAAACACTGTTAGTTACAGCAATGCTTCAGGAATATTTTAACACTACTACTGGTTTAATGAATCAAACACTAGGTATAAATTGGGATACAGGAGATTTATTTAAAAATTTCTCGGGAACTACAGTTGATACTGTTATGGTTTTAATTAGAAAAACGAATATTAATGCTGATGTTGTTTCTTCATTCCCTATTGATACGGTCTTTTATGGAGTTAATCTAAATAATAATGGATTAATTACAATTTCATTATCAGCAGGAATAACCGGATACC
>JBAXLO010000037.1:0-28136 GCA_037134755.1 Bacteroidota bacterium
AATGAGGAATCTGTAAATTATTACCATGTGTTTTATTTATTTTTACGATGTTTTTATTTATAATAATATTATGTTATCTGGGCTATCGCCCGAAAATTATATTATTAAAACAAGATGAATTAACAAATCGGATGTTTTTTTATTCGCTAAGCTGTTCTAACCGCTAAGCGAGATGATTCCGCTTAGCGATTTTCTTCATCGCTTAGCGGATAAGATATTTTTAAATGAAAGCTTAGGAAATATCAGGGCTAAAGCCCGAAATTTCTATAACTGATAGCCCCCCAGCATAATTGCTGGGATTAATAGATTTTTAAGAATGCCTATATATATAATAGGTATAGATAATTTAATTTTAGGATTGCATTTCATCAGTTAACCCTAGCCTTTATGCTAGGACAGAATGCCAACACACCCCTCGGGCTTTAGCCCTGAGATTGTGGGAAAGGCTATTATTGATAAAATTTTTGATTAGAAAAAAATAAATTTACTTTAATTTGTGCAATATTACTGCAGTAAGCATAAAAATAGCAACTGAAGAAAAGAAAAATGAAACAGAAATAATTATACCTGTTTTATCAGAGACCTTAAATCTGGGTTCACTTTTTTCCATAATCCTATTAAACCTCCCTTTCTTAATATAAATATATCTTAATAAAGCCATAAAAAGCAAAGCTAAAATAATAAATATTAGTCCTGGTACTTTAGATATAAAAGTGTTAAATAAGAAGAATTCAATAACTCCATTTATTGTCATTAACCATATTAACAATAAAATTCCAAGAAGATAAGAAACGTGTTCAGGGTAAGATACAGTTTTAACAGTTCTTCTGTCAATATTTTTAGTAAAAAGAACTAAATAATAGAATAAGAAGTCCAGTATTATCATGTTTGCTGTATTTTTATTGTTTTAAAATAAGCCACAAAATTACACAATTTAAATCTACATCACCCATTTTATTAATAATATTTATGTAAGGACATAAAATTTTATGCCTTTATGGGGATGTTTTCGTCATCTCATTTTTTGTGAAAATCAAAAACCCTGACAAAATGGCAGACTTTTTTCGTCAAATATCGTAAATGTCGTACATATACATCAAATTTATTTCTTGGCGGTCGTATATGTGTTACATATACACCAAATTTATTTTTCAGATGGGCTATATGTGTTACATATACACCAAAACATTTTTTCAGCCACCCTATATGTAATACATATACATCATCTAAACTTATAAAACCTGACATATTGTCAGCATATACACTAAAAATAAAAATAAGAATGCGTATATGTAATACATATACGACCGCCAAGAAATAAATTTCATGTATATGTATTAAATTGTGACTAATTGAAAAATAAAAAACACTCGTATTTAATAAATATTAGTTATCCGAAAATATGAGTTGCTTAATATATGACAAGTTTTGGAGTTTTTATTTTTAGATTCTTTTAATATGTATTAAATATTGAAAAATTTAAAATAAAAAGACCGCAATCTTTTATGTAATTATACTTAATTTTTGTTTTTAAATTCAAATATTCAAAGTTAAACATTTATATTGAAAAATAATTTCACTAAAATAAAGGGTGTTTATTTACAGATAAGGTTAAAGATAACCATTATCTGTTGTGAATAATAATTTTACAAATATTTGCATTAAAAAATATATTATTTATTGTGATAAATTATGTTTACTTTTGTAAAATTATTTATAAAATAGATTTAAACAAATATATTTTATCTTATTATTTACAATTTAAAACAAAAAAATAATGCAAGGATTACCAATTTTTAACGAACTGTTTGATAAAACAGATCCAGACCCGCTAGAAAAAACAGCAACTGATGGAGGATTTCATGTAGATGCATTAAAAGCTAACAAAGATGTAGATGTGGTTATAATGGGAATGTACACTGCTACTAATCCACTATTTTCCACTTTTATGACAGACAAAATTGCTTACGAAAAAGGTGAAGGAGATATAAAACTTCTAAATGCATCCTTTGATATGTTAGAAAAAGGTTTAAATGCTGTCTTTTCAGGATATCAAAAGACCATAGTTGGAATTTATCCACCTGAAACGGATAAGTTTAAAGAATTATTCTGGGTAAGTATTACAGATATGTTCAATGTAGGCATTTCTACAAAAATGGGTAACGTAAGTCGTTTCCTTTTAGCCCTTGACGGGGATGTTGCTTTGGCAGCAATCAAAACTAATTTGCTTCTTAAGCAAAGTGAGATTCTAACTAAACAAGGATCAAGAAATACTTTAAGATTTAAAGTAGATGCTTTAGAGCTTGTTGCACGTGCCTCACAAAAAATATTTTGTCAGGAAGAACAAGGGAACGCAGGTAAATTAATGAGTTTTTACAAAACAACTCCTTATTTGTGTAATCAATATTATAATGTAACCGATATTAAACATTATCAGCCAACCGAAGCAGCTATAGCTAAAAAAGAAGCCCATATCCACGAGTTTGCACCAAATACAATAACCATAGCCAGCGATATTATGCTTTCGCCAAGTTGCACAACTCATATAAAGAACATAGGTTTGGAAACTGTAAAAATTGGAACTACTTATGCCATGGATGTTAAGCCACGTCAAAAACATTCTTTAGATCCGGGCAAGACATTTAAGAAAAAAATAAAGTTTATCGGCGAAGAAAGCAATACATTGCTAGTAATTGATACTACAGGCAATACAGTAAATGTAAAGCTTGAGATTATTGTAAAAAATGCAACCGTGAAAAATAAGTAAGCTAAAGATAGTAAGAATTAAGAGTACTTGAAGTACTTGAAATACTTAAAGTACTTGAAGTTGGAAATCAATTACGAATTACGAATTACGAATTACGAAAAAAAGAGTACTTGAAGTACTTGAAATACTTAAAGTACTTGAAGTTGGAAAGACAATAAAACTAAAAAAGCCTTCATCAAAAATATTGGTGAAGGCTTTTTTATATAAATATGTTGTAATTGTCTTTTTCCTAAAAGCCTAATAGCCTTAAAAGCTAAAAGACATCTTCTTTTCATTCATAATTCATAATTCATAATTCATAATTCATAATTTTTACATATTTTCTTTGATTCTATTAATCCATTTCTCTTGAACCGGAGCTTCATAAGTCCTCATTTTATCAAATAATCCACCAATAGAACTATCATCAACCATCATCTGACGGTGAATAGGCCTCATAAACTTTTCGGTAACCATAAAATCAACCTGTTTTATAAGATGATCATAATAATGATTGATGTTTAAGATGCCAACAGGCTTGCGATGAATATCCAATTGCGAAGAAGTCATCATTTCAAACAACTCATCTAATGTGCCGAAGCCACCCGGCAACGCAATAAATGCATCCGAAATATCAGCCAGTACTTTCTTGCGTTCAGCCATCGAATCCACAAATATAAGTTCCGTTAAGTTGTCATGAGCTATCTCTTTGGCAGAAAAAAAACGAGGAATCACGCCAATAGCTTTACCTCCATTATTTAAAACCTCGTCGGCAATGATGCCCATAAGCCCAACTTTAGCGCCACCATACACTAATGTGATGTTTTGTTGTGCGAAATACTTACCAAGTTCTTTAGCTACTTCGCTATATATTGCAGGTTCTCCCGTACTTGACCCGCAGAACACACAAACTGATTTGAATTGATTTACTTGCTCCATTTATTACGATGTATTCGTGATTTGATAAATCTTTCAGGCATCTCTTTAACCTCATCAGGATGTCCTACAGCTATGATTGCCAAAGGTTGTACGTGAGAAGGCAATTCAAAAAGCTCAGAAACATCCCTCATACGATCTTCACGAGGATTTACTCCCAACCAAACCGTTCCTAAACCCATTCCTGCCGCCGACAATAATATGTTCTGCACAGCTGCCGAACAATCCTGTATCCAGTAACTTGTCATAGGCTCAATCAATTCATCAGAGCAAACAACAATTGCCAGCGGAGCCTCCTTTAACATCTTAGAATAAGGATGTACGCCCATAATCTTGTTCAACATCGCCCTATCATCAACCACTATAAAACTCCATGGCTGTTTGTTGTTAGCAGAAGGCGCATACATTCCGGCCTTTAGCATAGTTTCTATCTGTTCTTCCGAAACTGCATCAGTTTTGTACTTACGTATGCTTCTTCTAGTTAATATTACGTCTTGAATGTTCATTATTATTAAAATTTCTTGTATGTTTTTTATTTATGAAGTCGTCATTGCGAACGAAGTATTATAATCTTTAATTATCCATGTCGTCATTGCGAACGAAGTGAAGCAATCTCATTCTACACTTAAACAATAGATTGCTTCGTCGTGCCTCCTCGCAATGACGCCTTGTGAAATCTTTACATTTTTATGTTTGTTGATATTTATTTAGTGCGCCTCTAACCAGTTATCACCAATCTCCATTTCTATTTCAACCGGAACTTTTAAAGGTAATGCAGTCTTCATACATTCTTCAATGATAGGCTTAACGATATCAAGCTCAGATTTATGTATATCAAACACTAATTCATCATGAACCTGCAAAATCATTTTTGATAAAAGCTTTCTTTTAGTAAATTCTTTATGAATATTAATCATCGCAACCTTAATCATATCAGCACTTGTCCCCTGAATAGGTGCATTGATCGCATTACGTTCGGCAAAGCCTTTTGCATTAAAATTATTCGATGAAATATCTTTCAAATACCTCCTTCTACCAAGCATAGTCTCTACAAAACCATTTTCTTGAGCAAAAGCAATACTTTGATTCATGTAATCTTTAATCATAGGATACTTCGCAAAATAATTATCAATGATTTCTGCAGCTTCCTTGCGAGGAATATTTAATCTTTCGGACAATCCAAAGGCAGAAATGCCATAGATAATTCCGAAGTTAACCGTTTTAGCATTCCTTCTCATATCCTGAGAAACATCGGCAAGCTCTACACCATAAACTTTGGCAGCAGTAGCAGTGTGGATATCCACTTTAGTATTAAAAGCTTCCAACATACCTTCGTCGCCACTCAAACTAGCTATAATTCTTAACTCAATCTGAGAATAATCGGCAGAAAGAAGCGTATAATCACTATTGCGAGGAACGAAAGCCTTGCGTATTTCTCTCCCTCTCTCAGTTCTAATTGGTATGTTTTGCAAATTAGGATTATTAGAACTCAACCTACCGGTTGCAGCCACTGCTTGATTGTAAGAAGTATGAACTCTACCAGTGCGAGGATTGATAAGTTCGGGCAAAGTGTCAACGTAAGTAGATTTTAGTTTAGAAAGTTGACGAAAATCCAATATCTTTTGAATAATCGGATGCTTATTAACCAACTTTATAAGTATCTCCTCTCCTGTGGAATGCTGTTGAGTTTTCGTTTGCTTAGGTTTCTCAACTATTTTAAGCTGATCAAACAAAACTTCCCCTAATTGCTTTGGTGAAGCTATGTTAAATGTAGTTCCGGAGAGCTCATAAATTTCTATTTCCAGCTGTTTGAGTTCAATTTTTAGTTGTTCAGAAAAAGCATTTAAGGCTTCACCATCAATTTTTACACCTTCCTTTTCCATATCTGCCAAAACAGGAATCAAAGGAGCTTCTACATTATTATATAAGTCCTGAACTTCGGATTCAACGAGCAAAGGCTCAAAAACATTCTTCAACTGCCAGGTAATATCAGCATCCTCAGAAGCATATTCTTTAATAATCTCTAAAGAAACACCTCGCATACTTAATTGATTCTTGCCTTTCTTACCAATTAACTCCTCAATAGAAACGGGGATATAATTAAGATACGACTCAGCAAGATAATCCATTCCGTGACGCAAGTCAGGTTGCAACAAATAGTGCGCAATCATTGTGTCAAACAATTTCCCGTTCACATTTATATCGTACCATTTTAAAATAGCGATATCAAACTTAATATTTTGCCCTATCTTCTCAATATTTTCATCTTCAAAAATAGGTTTAAACTCTTCAAGAATAGTTAAGACCTCTTCTCTTTTAGAAGAAAAAGGGATATAATAAGCTTCATGATCTTTAAAGCTAAAAGACATGCCTACCAACTCACAATTATTGACGTCAGTGCCGGTAGTTTCGGTATCAAAACAAATACTTTTCTGCTGTTTTAAGATTGAAATCAACTCTTGTCTTTTAACAGCATCATCAACTAAAATATAATTGTGCTTTGTATTATTAATTGTGCTCTTATTTTCGGGTACTTCTTCCTCTTCAACAATAGTTTGGTCTTCTTCATAAGATGAAAACAAGTCAGGAGCACTTGCAGCCCTTAGCTTTTGTTCAGTACCTTCCTGCACAGAAATATCAGTAAACACTCTTTTGGCAAATGTCCTAAACTCGAGTTCATCAAGTATCTCTTTCAAAGCTTTCTTATCAGCCTTACCAAGTAAAAGATTCTTTTCATTAAATTCAACTGGCACATCTAAAATAATAGTAGCCAGATTACGTGATTGTATGCACTGCTCAGCATGTGTGATTACCTTTTCTTTAAGTTTTGGATTGCTAATCTTATCCACATTGGCTATAAGATTATCAATATTATCAAACTCATCTAACAACTTGCGCGCAGTAACCTCCCCAACGCCCGGAATTCCGGGAATATTATCTGAAGCATCGCCCCATAAGCCCAACATATCAATTACCTGATCCGGTCTTTTGATGCCGAACTTCTCACACACTTCTTGCACACCCATAATGACAGCTTTTTCACCCATCCTACCAGGTTTATATATGAAAATGTTCTCTGAAACCAGCTGTCCAAAATCTTTGTCGGGTGTAACCATGTATGTAACGTAACCCTGCTTTTCAGCTTCCTTTGCAAGAGTACCTATAATGTCGTCAGCTTCATATCCTTCGGCCATAAGAACAGGTATGTTGAAAGCCTGAATTAGTTTAACAATATAAGGAAGCGAACCACTAAGATCATCAGGCATTGCCTGACGGTTAGCTTTATACTCAGTGAATTCAATATGTCGTACGGTGGGTGCATAGGTATCAAAACACACAGCAATATGACTGGGTTTCTCCGTTTTTAACAAATCATAGAGCGTATTAGCAAATCCCATGGCAGCAGAAGTGTTTACTCCCTTAGAATTTATTCGCGGATTCTTATTTAAAGCATAAAAAGCGCGATAAATTAAAGCCATTGCGTCAAGCAGATAAAGTTTTTTGTCAGTTGGCATATGTATAGATTTTAATGGCGTAAAATTACTCTAAATTTTTCATTAGTGGAAGTTTTTCTTTTAAATGATTTAAGCAAGTTAAAAGTTAAATATTTTTAATACTTTTGTAAACAAATAAGAAAAATTAATCAATAAAAAAAAACATCTATAATATGCGATACAATAATGATTTAAGAACAGTTTTGACGCTAGATGCCGGCGGAACTAACTTTGTGTTCTCAGCAATAAGAGGCAATCAGGAAGTAGTAAAACCTGTGGTTTTGCCTTCAAATGCTACCAATCTTGAATTATGTTTAAAAACTATTAAGGAGGGTTTTAAAACTGTAAAGTTACAGTTAAAAGAAGAGCCTTTTGCCATTAGTTTTGCCTTCCCCGGTCCTGCCGATTATCCTAATGGTATAATAGGTGATCTTTCTAATCTTCCAGCCTTTAGAGGAGGCATTCCTTTGGGGCCTATATTAAAAGAAGAATTCAAGATACCTGTTTATATTAATAATGATGGAGATTTATATGCTTACGGTGAAGCTCTTGCAGGCTATCTTCCTTATGTAAACGATTTAATGGAGAAGGCAGGCAACGAAAAACGTTTTAATAACCTTGCAGGCTTTACACTTGGCACCGGATTTGGCGGTGGTATTGTTCGTAATGGCGAATTGTTTATTGGTGATAATTCAGGTGCTGCCGAAGTGTGGGTTCTTCGCAATAAGATTAATCCTAAGACTAATGCTGAAGAAGGTGTTAGCATCAGGGCAATTAAAAGAGTGTATGCAGAGCTTACTAATATCGACTTAAAAGATGCTCCTGAGCCTAAAGATGTTTACGAAATAGGTGTTGGTAAACAAACTGGCAATCGTGATGCTGCTCTTGAGGCTTTCAGGCAAATGGGCGAAGTGTTGGGAGATGCTGTTTCGCATGTGCTTACAATTGTTGATGGTATTGCTGTAATAGGTGGAGGTATTTCAGGAGCAAGTTCGCTCATAGTTCCAGCTATGCTTAAGGAAATGAGAGGTACATTTACTAATTACTCAGGAGATACATACAATCGATTAGCTCAAAAGGTATTTTATTTGGATGATGCCAATGACATGCAACAATTTATTAAAGGAGATACCAAACAAATACTTATCCCCGGAACTAATCGTCATGTTATGTACGATTCAATGGCAAGAGTAGGTTTTGGTTTCTCACAAATAGGAACAAGCAAGGCAATTGCATTAGGTGCTTATAACTTTGCATTGAATAAACTAGATAGTAAATAAAATATTTATAAGCCTTTAAGTTATATTTTACTTAAATTCTCTTTAATTTCATTAATAATACTTTTCTTCTTATCATTTTCATATAAGAAGAAAAGTATATTTAAGATAAGATTAATGATTTTCATAAAAAGCATCTGAACTTTTGTACTAAAGTTGGTAATTTACTTTAGTTAAGTATCAACTTTTTGAATTGAGTTTGACATTTTAATCTATTTTATCTTTCTTATTTCATAAATAAATGATTTTTTTAATCTATTTCTCTCAATTTATTTGTACATTTGTTCAGTTTTAATTTTAATAAAAATGATACAGCTTAGTTTTAAGGTTTCAGGAAATATAATTGATGTCGTTTCTAAACGTATATACAGTGGTACTGTAAGTGTTGTGGATGGTAAAATTGACACTATTGACGAACATGAAACTAACAGCACTCAGTATATCTTGCCGGGACTCATTGACGCACATATTCATATTGAAAGTTCGATGATGATACCTTCGGAATTTGCTCGTATTGCTGTAACTCATGGCACTGTGGCTACCGTTTCTGATCCTCACGAAATAGCAAATGTATTAGGCGTAAATGGTGTTAATTTTATGATTGATAACGGGAAGAAAGTCCCTTTTAAGTATTATTTTGGTGCACCATCATGTGTTCCTGCAACTATTTTTGAAACTTCAGGAGCCATAATAGGTGTAAAGGAAATTAGTGAGCTTATGAAGCGTCCCGAAATTAAATATCTCTCTGAGATGATGAACTTTCCTGGAGTATTA
The DNA here is from genome assembly GCA_037134755.1 of Bacteroidota bacterium. Lineage (GTDB taxonomy): Bacteria > Bacteroidota > Bacteroidia > Bacteroidales > JACABE01 > JBAXLO01. Next base: position 9,228 of record JBAXLO010000037.1, read on the forward strand.
TTTCGTGATGCTGATGTTATTAAAAAACTATCTATTGCTAAAAGGTATAAAAAGCCTGTTGATGGACATGCTCCAGGGTTAAAAGGTGAAGATGCTAAGAAATACATAGATGCAGGCATTACAACCGATCATGAATGTTTTACTATTGAAGAAGCTTTAAGTAAAATAAATTATGGTATGAAGATACTGATCAGAGAAGGGAGTGCAGCAAAGAACTTTGAAGCACTCGCTCCTTTAATTGCTTCAAATCCTAATGATATCATGTTGTGTTCTGACGATAAACATCCTAATGATTTATGCGAAGGTCATATAAATACTTTAATAAAAAGAGCTCTACAAAAAGGTTATAATATAATAAATATCTTAAGAGCCTGCACTTATAACCCTATCAAACATTATAAGCTTGATGTTGGTTTACTTCAACAGGGTGATGATGCCGATTTTATTGTTATAGATAATCTTGAAGACTTTAATGTGTTGAATACTTATGTAAAGGGTATCAAAGTTGCAGAAGTGGGCTCAAGTTTAATTCATCCGATAAACGAAGAAGCTATTAATATTTTTAATGCCGAAAAAATTGCTGAAAGACATATAAGGATAGCATATTATAGCAAAGAAATTAATGTAATTCGTGCTTTGGAAGGTCAGTTAATTACCGAAAGTTATAAAGCAATCCCAAAGGTAGAAAAAGAATTTATTGTTAGTGATACTGAAAATGACATCTTAAAAATAGTTGTGATGAATAGGTATGAGAAAAGCCATCCAACGGTTGGGTTTATAAACAACTTTAACTTAACTAAGGGAGCAATAGCTTCAACAGTAGCTCATGATAGTCATAATATTATTGCTGTTGGCACAAACGATAAAGACATCGTCAGAGCAATTAATTTATTGATTGAATGCAAAGGAGGTATTTCAGTAGTTAACGGTAACTATGAAGAATATCATTTACCTTTGCCTGTAGCAGGTTTAATGTCAAACACAAATGGATTTGAACTAGCCGAAAAATATGACTTTCTTGACAAAAAAGCAAAAGAGTTTGGCACTAAACTAAACGCTCCATTTATGACACTTTCATTCATGGCTTTATTAGTTATCCCTAAACTTAAGATAAGTGATAAAGGCTTGTTCGATGGAGTAAACTTTAAATTTGCATCCGTTTATGCTTAAATCTATAAAGATATAATCAAGAATATTATTCTTTTGATGGTATATCTATTTCAGACTTAATCTTTAGCAAAAACTCTTTAACCTTCATTAGTGATTCTACAATCTCCATATTATTTACACTCTCAGTTAAGTTTCCGTTCATCTTAGCTTTAGCTCCTTCAATAGTATAACCTCTTTCATTAATATAAAATAGTATAAGTTTTAGGTTCTCTAAATCCTTTGGAGTGAAATTACGAGTACCTTTGCTATTCTTTCTTGGCTTGAGAATATCAAACTCATTTTCATAATATCGAATCAGTGATTGGTTAACACCAAACATCTTAGCAACGTCTCCTATTCGATACCATACGCGTTCAACTGCAGGCTTTTTTCTTGGTAATGGCATGTCTAATTTTTTATACAAAGATAACACATAGTTTAATACAAAAGCTGTTTTTATTAAAATATTTTTTATTTTTTAATAAAACGTTGTATCTTTGCAATTAATAAATACTATTTGATTATGAAAATCAGGATTCTTCTGTTTATTTGTTTGTTCTTAATAGTACTCATTACTAATGGGCAGATCTATGGTTTTAAATTTGGTTGGAGTCAACCGGATTATAATCTGAATAAAAATAATTTTATTAAATATAATGAAAACCTTTATCAAGGTTATCAATATGGTGCTTTTATCCGAACAGATAGTAGTAGGTTCTTCTTCCAGATTGAGGCATTTTACATGAAGAGTGAAGAGACTTTTTTTAATGAGCCAGGTAAACCTAATTTTAATCCTGCCATTGATACCTTTAATCAACATGTAGTTTTACAAACCATAAATATTCCTTTTTCAGTAGGCCTTAGACTTATAAGGTTAAGTCATTTTGATGTTCGCGCACATGCTGCTATTCAATCTTCGGTTACTTTAGATAAAAAAATAACGTCAAGTCTTAATACATCGCCAATTAATAGTAATTTAATTGAGAATATTGTAGTTAAATACTTTGTAGGTGCGGGCTTCGATCTTTATTTTCTTTCTTGTGATCTTCGATATTATTTTGAAAACACTTCACCTATTAAATCAACTGAAACTATTTCATTTCCTTATAAGGATAGATACTTTAACTTCTCTGCTGCTTTAAAGTTTTAGTTTAATCACAACTATAGCCCTCCCTAATTCAATCTTTACTTTCGCTCTATTAATTAATTATTAGTATTTTTGCAACATGAAAGCACATTTAAGTTTATTTGCGACAAGCATAATTTTCGGTTTGAATTATTGGGTATCTAAAGGTTTGATGCCCGGGTTTTTCAATCCAGTACAATTGGTCTTATTAAGAGCGTTAGGTGCTTTGATTTTGGTGTGGATAATTCAATTATTTTATACTAACGAAAAGGTTGCGACTAAAGATATGTGGCTGTTAGTTGTATTTAGTTTGTTTGGCATTACTTTAAATCAAGGTTTATTTTATTTAGGTCTCAATTTTACTTCTCCTGTTGATGCTTCTATTATTCATACAGTTAATCCTATTCTTGTGATGTTGATTGCTGCTTTTATCATTAAAGAAAAGATTACTTACCAAAAGTTATCGGGTATTGTTTTAGGTTTGACAGGAGCTTTAATTATAGTTCTTTATAACAAACATGCAGCTATTGGATCTGGTAGTTTGCTTGGCAACTTCTTAATATTATTAAATGGAACTGCTTACGCAATTTATCTGGTAATGGTAAAGCCTTTGATGGCTAAATATAAACCTTTAACAGTTTTGAAATGGGTATTTCTTTATGGATTTATATTTACATTGCCTTTGCTTGCCTTTAATTCGGAGATGATAAATTTTCAGCATGTTACTTTTAAGGCATGGATGGCAGTAGGATATATTATTGTGTTCAATAGCTTTGTTGCTTATTTGCTTATTGTTTATGCCTTGAAACACGTTAATGCAACTGTTGCCGGATTTTATGCATATTTGCAACCTGTAGTTGCTGCATTGATTGGAATAATTATTGGAACCGAACTCCCTGATATCACTAAAGTAATTGCCGCATTACTAATCTTTACAGGGGTTTATCTTGTAAGTAAAACCAAAAAGGAAGTAATTAGTATGAGTTAATTTTTATTCAATAGAATTTATTCAGTAAATAATTTTCATACAAAAGCCTTCATCAAACTAATGGTGAAGGCTTTTGCATTAAATTATTTGATAAAAGATATCTATTAGTAAATCATACTATCCCATCCATTTACAAACATATAATGACAACTTACATTAATATCACTGTTTGCTTTCCAGATAGCTGAAGTTACAAACAGATTATTTTTAACACAAAAAGGATCAATATTTATATTACAAGTATAATCATATATAGTTCCACTTGCAGTAGTTGCAGCTTTAGTTATTTTTACACCGTAAGCATTGCTTGTAACATTGCCACTTCTAACTACATTGCAGTGTGTATAGCCTGCCGAAGCTGATGTTTGAGCAAAACCTGCCGCTGCTGTAGGGCTTCCATCTATACCATTTTCGCATAAATAAAAACTAACATAATAATCGCCGGTTACTTGTTTAAAGAACTTAACTTTAGCAGTTACCTGCATGACATTTCCCACAATTTTAGATGTAAATTTAACACCTGCATCAGGTGAGCGCTTTAATAAAGAATCTATCGAAGGTTGCAAACTATACAGATCAATTTGATGATCGCCTATGTAGAAAGCTGGAATACCGCCACCCTGAGCTGGTCTTGAGTTTTCGTAAGAAAATAATAAGCTGCTTTGCATAGCATCCGATGGTCCATTACAATGAAATGCCAAAGCAATAATTTTGCCGGAGTTATTCTTTTTAGCAAGATTAAAATTTTCGTGTCCAATGCTGCCACAAGTACCACAAGTTGTCGAAGTTTCTTCAGCCATAAAAGCATATTGCTTTGCAATAGGTATAAGGCTATCAACAACTGTTGTATCTTCAGTCTTTTTACACGAAAAAATAATTGTTACTGCAAATAGTAACACATAAAAGTACGTTTTCTTCATTTGATTACATTTTTTATTTATTATAATTGATTTTATTAAATTTTCACAATACTACAGACAAGTATTTTCTTGAAAAGGTTGTCTGAGATGTAAAATATATTTATAAATAAGATTGCTTTTTAATTAAGCCATAGCTAAAACATATAGATTAAATGCATATGTAATCTCTCTACAATCATTTTATTAAATATAGTCCTATATTTTTAAAATTATGTTATTAGTTTTGGATTTATGATTGCTCACATAATTTCGAATTGTTGATAAGACAATATAGCATCATTACCAATATAAATATTAAAAACATAACTAAACAGTTGAATATATTAACAATATAGCGTTAGATATATTTACTTAGCATTTTTAAAAGTAGAATTATGGGCTTCCGAACGTTCGGAATGCCATTGTGTCAAAAAAAAATGGGCAAACCAATGTTCGGAAACCCTTCATTGGAAAAAAAATGGGCAAACCAATGTTCGGAAAGCCTTCATTGAAAAAAAATGGGCAAACCAATGTTCGGAAACCCTTCATTGGAAAAAAATGGGCAAACCAATGTTCGGAAACCCTTCATTGAAAAAAAATGAGCAAAGCAATGTTCGGAAGTCCTTCATTGGAAAAAAAACGGGCAAAGTAATGTTCGGAAGCCCTTCATTGGAAAAAAAACGGGCAAAGTAACTTTTAAAAATGCATTATTATAAGCATATAGCATTTTCTGTTAATTTTCAACTTATTTATTATGGTATGATAAAATTTAGTGTGTTTGTGAAATCATCAATAAATAAAAAAGAATAGCGTTCATTCATGCCTTTTTAGTAATTTTGCTGAAAATATACTATGGACACACAATTTTATTATTATAACAACAAAAAGATAGCTTTTACAACCTCAGGATCAGGAGATGTATTAGTATTACTTCACGGCTTTATGGAATCGCAAAAGATATGGGGAGATTTTACAAAAGTATTATCTCAAAAATATAAAGTCATAACATTTGACCTCCCCGGACACGGTGATAGCGAATGCATAAACGAAATACACACAATGGGTTTGATGGCTGATTGCATAAAAACCGGATTAGATCATATAGCTGTAACTAAATGTGTATTAATAGGACATTCGATGGGTGGATACGTTGCTTTATCATTTGCCGAAAAATTTCCTCAAATGTTAATAGGATTAGGATTGTTTCATTCTCATGCTTACGCAGATACTGATGAAGCTAAACACAATAGAGACCGCTCTTGCGAGATTGTAAAACAAAATAGAGCAAGCTTTATAGCTAACTTTATACCTGAGTTATTTGCTCCAGAAAATGTAGTTAAGTATCAAAAAGAGATTAATCAACTGCAACAATATATAAAAGATATGAGTGTTGATGCTATTGTTGCTGCTCAACAAGGAATGAAACTCAGAGAGGCTAAACTTGAAGTAATTAAAGAAGCTAAGTATCCTATGTTATTTATTTTTGGAAAACAAGATCCACGAACTCCCCTGCCAAAGACTTTAGAACTTACTTCGCTTGCAAAACATTCAGAAACACTAATTATAGATGTAGGGCACATGGGTTATATTGAAGCCCGTGATGAAACTTTGCAAACGATAGATTGCTTTACAAATAAATGTTATAAAAAGAATACTTAGAGTGCCTTGAATACTTGGAGTACTTAAAGTTAAAAAAGCCTTCCCCATTAATTGGAGAAGGCTTTCTTATATATATATTATTTTGAAATTATTTAAGGATTAATCTTAGGAAAAAAGATATTGTCTTTAATTACAAACGCATCGGGAAAATCAGCTTTAATTTTCTCTACAAATCCACGAGCTTCCATTCTTGTTCTGAAATCACCTACTTTAACTTTAAAATTAGGTTCATCAAACACAACATAAGCTTCCACTTCAGGATATTTTGTTATAAAATTAGTTTTAGCTTGATTAGCATTTGTCTTTGAATTATTACCTGATTGAAAGAAAATATTAATTCTAAACCCGGGAATAGTGTTTGCTATTTCATTTACCTTAATATGTTTTTCAACAAGCTCATCAATACGGCTATCCTGAACAACTTCTTTTTTTCCTTCATGCAGATTCTGAGCATTTGTTAAAGAAGCAAATGCCAGAATCAACATTATCGTAATAGTGTAATTTTTAAGCATGCAATGTTATCTTGCAGAATCATTAATTTCAATTGGCTGAATACTTAAAACAGGTATAGGGCTATTGTTAACCATTTGTTGAGCATAAGGTCCCAACCAGAAATTAGCAGCCGTCTTTTCCTGTTCAGTCATAATTGCTATTAAATCAGCATTTACTTTCTGAGAATATTCAATAGTACTATTTGTTGTATTATCAGCAGTAACGAAATTAATTACAAACTTAACATTATTATCTTTCAGATATTTTTCTACCTGATCAACATAAGTATCAACTTTGCGTTGAATAGCTTTTAATGAAGTAGTATATAATCCTAAAACGTGAATTTCAGCATCAAAATACTTTGCAATTTTACAAGTAAATGGAACTTTTTGACGAGTATCCATTGAACTATCAATTGGAAGAATAATTCTTTCTAACTTTTTGTTAAAGTTAAATCCATATCTGATAGTAATAACCGGACATGGAGCATAAGTTACTATGCGGAAGGCATTACTACCCATCCACATTTTTTCAAAACCGGAAGTACCATGTGTACCGGCAATAATCAGATCAGCATCGTTATACTTAGCCTGATTAGCTATTTCACTGTAAACCCTTCCTTTTCTAAGTTTATAACTTAGTTTTCCTTTGTTTAGCTTTTTCTGATATTCTTCTTCGATCTTTTCGATATGACTCTTAGCTTCATTTCTGATTTCGGAACCGGAAGCATGAGCAACGGAATCAGTTTCAGATTGATTGTCTACCCAAACCATCATAATGTTAGCATCTGTTTTGTTAGCAATGTCGATGGCAAGGTCAAGAGCATACATAGACCCTTTGGAAAAATCAATAGCTACAATAATTTCTTTCATAAGTATTAGTGTTTAAATGATTATTTTTTATAATTTCGCTAAATAATATAATTCTTTCTAATCGTTATACTATTTTAACGTTTTTTTTGTTACAATAATTAGCACAAAAATACAAATTAAATGAATACAAACTTAGATGCAAGCGGAAATAATTTAAATAAAGTTGAAAAAGAATTTGAAAGAGCCTTACGTCCATCGTATTTCGATAGTTTTGCAGGACAACATCAGGTTGTAGAAAACTTGAAAATATTTGTTGAAGCAGCTAAACAAAGAGGCGAAGCTTTAGATCATGTTCTTTTGCATGGACCTCCAGGGCTAGGCAAAACAACATTATCACATATAATAGCCAATGAGTTAAATGTAAATATTAAAATTACATCAGGACCTGTGCTTGATAAACCCGGCGAATTAGCAGGTTTACTTACTAATCTTGAAGAAAATGATGTTCTATTTATAGATGAAATTCATCGTTTATCTCCTGTCGTTGAAGAATATCTTTATTCAGCAATGGAAGATTATAAGATAGATATTATGATTGAATCGGGGCCAAATGCCCGAAGTGTTCAAATTACTTTAAATCCTTTTACTTTAATTGGTGCTACAACTCGTTCAGGATTGTTGACAGCGCCACTTCGTTCAAGATTTGGTATTAATTCTCGTTTATCTTATTATGATGCTATTATTTTAGAATCAATTATCATTCGTTCGGCAGGGATTTTGAATGTTGTGATTTCAAAAGATGCTGCTAATGAAATTGCTCGTCGTAGTCGTGGCACCCCTCGTATTGCTAATCTTCTTTTGCGTAGAGTTAGAGATTTTGCACAAATAAAAGGTGATGGTAATATCGATATGAAAATTGTTCAATATGCTTTAAATGCTTTAAATGTTGATAAAAATGGTTTGGATGAGATGGATAATCGAATCCTTTCAACTATTATTGATAAGTTTAAAGGTGGTCCTGTAGGGCTTACAACTATTGCAACTGCTGTAGGGGAAGATGCCGGAACTATTGAAGAAGTTTACGAACCATTTCTTATTATGGAAGGTTATATGATGCGTACCCCAAGAGGCAGGGAAGTTACGGAGATGGCTTATAAACACCTAGGAAAGATTAATCTCAATAAACAAAAAGATCTTTTCGATTAACAATATGAATAACGAATTAACTAATATTATAAAAGGAGAAGCTATTAATCTTGGCTTCTCCTTTTGTTCTATAGCTAAGGTTAATTCGTTGGATAAAGAATCAATATATCTTAAAAATTGGTTTAAGAATAATTATCATGGTGAGATGACTTTTATGGAGAATAATCTTGATAAAAGGATTAATCCTGAACTTTTATTTGATAATGCGAAGTCGATTATATGTGTTGGCTTAAATTATTTTACTAAAGAAAATAAAACTTTAGATAATTATAAGATTGCAAAGTTTGCCTATGGAAAGGACTATCATTATATAATTAAAGAGAGATTAGCAAAGCTTATCGATATAATAAAGTTGACTGTTCCAGAAGCTAATGCTCGTGCTTTTGTTGATTCTGCTCCTGTAATGGATAAAGTCTGGGCTCAACAGAGTGGTATGGGTTGGATGGGAAAGAATACTTGCTTACTTAATAAAAAGTCAGGTTCTTTCTTTTTTATTGGCGAAATTATTATTGATATCGATCTAAATTACGACAAGGAAGAAAAAAATCATTGCGGAAGCTGCTCTAAGTGCATAGACTCCTGCCCTACTTCTGCTTTGATCGCTCCTTTTACTTTAGATGCCCGCAAATGCATTTCTTATCTTACTATTGAAAATAAAAAAGAGGAATTGCCTGTTGAATTAAAAGATAAGTTTAATAATAATATCTTTGGTTGTGATATTTGCCAGGATGTGTGCCCATGGAATATTAAATTCGCGAAAGCGCATACTGATGAAGATTTAAAACCTATTGATGCCATTTTAAATTTTACTAAAAATGATTGGGAGAATCTAACACAAACAGATTTTAAAGCTCTTTTTAAGAATACTTCCTTAGAAAGAACAGGATATAAAAGATTGATGAGAAATATTAATTTCCTTAAAAAGTAATGAATTCTTTGGGAGCAAATACTTTTAACGAATTAAAGATATACGCTTCACCATGTGCTATCCTCATAATATATAAACCACTACTTTCGGGAGTATATCCAAGATTCCTTAGGAAAGGACGTGCTTTAAAAACCTTTTCGCGTAATTCTTTATCATCCATAAACTCAACTTCGCCGGTTACCCTTAGCATCGTATCAACCATATCTTTTTGTTTATAAAAACAAATTTCTAGTTTTGGATTGGCTTTTAGTTGTGGATAAATCTGTTTTGAGTCGGAAGTTTGATAATAGAACCCCGTTTCGTCAGCATACCAAAGTAACATAGTTCTAACTCTAGGCTGGTCATTATCTATTGTTGCCATGAAACTTACAGGGTTATCATTAGCAAATTTAATACAGTCTTTAAATGTCATTGTTTTAGTTTAAGTAAATAAGGTTTTACAAAAGTACTAAAAAGAAATGATATTGTGACAAAATATCTAAATCTTTTATTAAAACTTTATGATTGTTTAAAATCCAGAAACTACCTCAAATTCTTAAAACCATTCTCTATTTCAAATGAAATTTTCTTAAATACTTCATCAAATGAGCCCATTCCATCAATCTTGCTTACACCATGCAACTGGTTGTATTTTTCGATAACAGGTACCGTTTTAGTTTCGTGTTCCTGCAAGCGTTGAACAATTCTTGCAGTGCTGGCATCATAAGGCATGCATTTATCGGTTTTGCTTCTTTCGTCCAGTCTTTTTATTAATTCAAGCATAGGAACCTCTATTTCTATGATCTTTGCGATGGATGAACCATGCTTCTTTAATAAACCATCCAATATATATGATTGCACCAAAGTGCGTGGAAATCCTTTGAATATAAATCCTTTTATATCTTTTGAATTTGATAATTTCTTTTCTATTAATTGAACCACGATCTCATCAGGCACAAGCTGTCCGTTTTCATACAAATCCATTATCCTTTTGCCCATTTCTGTATTGTCTTTTATTTCCTGATCCAGCATTTCGCCGGTAGCAACATATTCTAATCCATACGCTTTTGCTAATGCTTTTCCCTGAGAACCTCTACCCGAACCCGGATAACCAAAAAGTACAATATTTAATAGTTTTTTACTAAGTTCATGACTGATTATCTCAATTATCTCCTGATTTACATTCTCGATTGTATCAATACCATTAACTTCAAAATAAATGCCTTTATCTTTATAAAACTGCAAAACAGGCAGCGTCTTATCATTATATTCCTTAAGCCTATTCCTGATTACTTTCTCATTATCGTCACTACGACCCGAAGTTATGCCTCTGTTTAACAAACGTGCTACTGAAATTTCTTCATTAACATTTAGGCTTATCAAACAATTAAGTGAAGTATTTAGTTTCAACATCAAACCTTCCAAAATATAAGCCTGAATATATGTTCGGGGAAACCCATCAAATAAAAAACCATTAGAATCAGGATTATCTGTAATTGTCTTCTCAATAATCTGCACAATTATCTCATCCGAAACCAAACCACCCGAAGCAATAATACTTTGGGCCTCTATACCTAATTTGGTTTTATTTGCAATCTCTTTACGCAACAAATCACCTGTTGAAATATAAAATAAATTATATTTATTAATCAAAAATTCAGATTGAGTTCCTTTACCGGCCCCAGGAGGACCAAACAGTGCGATATTTAACATGTTATGACAATTTAAGGTTTATAATTCCGAAACGTTCCAAATAAATTACAAATATACGAAATAAACACTAACGAAGGAATAATTATTTATTTTCAAAATGTAAGGACATAAAATTTCATGTCCCTACTCAAATTTTGCATAAATTCATTTAAAACACTCTATATTAATATTATGAAAATATAATAGTTGTAAAATAGAGCATTATTTGGTCGCCACAGCGACGAATATTATGTAGTGATCGACGCTGTGGCTTTCAAAATGACGAATATTATTTAGTTTTTCACTCTGTGGCGACCACAGTGACGAATATTATGTAGTTTCCGTTTCTGTGGCAACCACAGCGACGAATATTATGTAGTTTTCGCCTCCATATTTACTATATTATAGATTTTTTACTGAATTGGTCTATTTTTTTCTGAAAAAAAAGGTCTGTTTTATAAAATTAAAAAGAGAATAATTCTATTGAAAAATGTGTAGCTACTATTTCCCTTTTTTCTTCTTATAAACCCTTACATAATCAAAAATTACTTTATCAGGAAAGTTTGACTTAGAATAATCACCACCCCAACCGCTAAGCTCAGCACTTAGGATAATATATTCGGGTATTTGCGAAACAGCTTCGGTAGTTCTCCAAGTTTCTTTGCCATCAACATAAAAAATATACTCCTTCTCGTTCCATTCCAGCCCGAAGGTGTGGAAACCTTTATCAATACTATCAATTTGCACCTTTGTACCTACATGTTTATGCTGTTTGCCATATCCATTCCAATGCAAATTATGATACACTTTATTAGTGCCTTCATTAGTATGATATTCAAAAATATCTATCTCAGTTCCATATTTCTGAGGATTATCCAAAGTATCTTTAATAGTAGGCGATTGCAACCAGAAAGCTACATGAGGACCACGCTCTTTATTCATCTGCGCACGACATTCGAAATAACCGTAAGTAGTTAAATAGGTATTTTGCGTGGCAACCTGCCCTATATAATATATTGTATCCTTTTTAGATATTTCAATTACAAGATGCCCTTTATTATCAAGATAAGACGAACTTTTGCTTACAATACCATGAAAACGTTTACCCAATGAGCGATGTCGCCATTTAAGGCTATCCAATTCATTGCCATTAAATTCATCATTCCATACAAGCTTATAATCTTTAAAGATATGAGCCGGAGTTTGAGCATTTAATTTATTAATCCCAATTATAAATAAAAGAAAAAGTAATGGTAATGATGTATTTCATAATTATTAATTAATTAAAACAAAAAGGACTTCATCAGGTAACATCCAACCAAAATGAAGTCCTTTAATAGATAGTAAATCTTTTTAGATATTTTCGGAAGTTGTATCTTCTGGTTCAATAGTATCTGAAGTTGTATTAGCTGTGGTAGGATTTATAGTATTAGCATTATAATTTTGTTTAACATCATCATAAAACTTAGCCAGAGTAATATAAATATAAGGGATTAGCCATAAATAACCTATTCCTAGTGTGAGGAGACAAAGCAATGCCCAACCGAAAAATCTAAACTGTAAGCAAACATATTTCCATTTATAGCCATCCATCATCTTTCTACTTTTATCAAGAGCTGCTGATGCACCAATTGTAGGCTCATCTGCAATGATGTAGAATGTCATTGAATATGATAATGCCGCAATAATACCTGGGATTATCAAAAGGAGCATCCATAAAAAGATGTAAAGTACCATTAGCCAATAAGCTCCTAGGGCTGTTCCATAGTTTTTGAAACCATCAAAGATTTGTTCAAGGCGAGCATCTTCATCTCTCGAAAAAGATAAAGAAAACATAACAATACCTAGTGCCATAGGTCCTGAAATAAAGAGAGATGCAAGTGGTCCTATAATAGGTATTGCACTCATTGCGCCTACAATCATCAAATAAACTACAAAAGTTCCAATTGCCAAACCCCATTTACCTTTTAGAGAATCTTTGGCCATTCTCATTAAAATCACATTTTCAGTTACCATAAAATATTTTGTTTTAAACTACCTACTCATAAGGCTTTTCGGTTACGCCCCGTTTTTTAAAATGGTTTCTGGTCTCCATTTTTTCTGAATTGTTTTTAAGCGACAAATGTACAAATTCTTTTAACTAATCAGATTGTTTTATGAGAATATTTTTATTACTAATTATCAGATTTAATTTTATCGTTCAACTTTTCAATTTTCTTTTCCAGTTCATCTAATTGAATATTATATTTATCAGTACTTTCGTCAATTGATTTATATAATAATTCCATACTCTCAATCCGAAGCTCACAATATTTTATTAATTCATTATTCTTTAAACGTAATTCAGATGATAAATTTAAATTGCTGATATCTTTAACAATTTCCAGATTTTCTTTCCAATAATAAAGTTTCCTTGTTTTAATTTCCCTAAGATTTGCCTCTTTAGAATTATACTTATCTGATATATTCCCTTCTAATGCTAAAGCCTCAATATTTTTAAATCGTTCCATTTTCTCATTATAAATTTGAGAATTATTTACCTTAGTATATTTATTTTTATGAAGAAAACGATCTAATTTTTGTTCTTTAGTTTGATAAATATCATTTTCGGATTTCACTGCATCTATATCCTGCAATTTACTACATATCATTATATCAATAAATAAAATTGAGATAACAAGTAAAGATACGGTCGTTAAATTAATGTTGAAATCCTTATATGTTTTTAAAGAAGGATAATATGCATAACCCATTACCAATCCGGCCAAAAGACCACCTATATGAGCAGCATTATCAACACCTTTATTTTTCAATCCATTTATTAAACTATAACCAACAAAAACTCCTATACTAATTAATAAAGTCTTGCGCGACGACTTAACAATTAGATTAGTAGTAAGCAACGCCAGAAAAATTCCATACATCCCAAAGATAGCACCCGAAGCACCGACACTTATTGTCATATCATGCCAACAAATACTATTAACACTTGCTGTGATACCGGTAATTAGATAAGCTGCCGCAAATCTGGTTTTACCTAATTGAGGTTCTAATACTATGCCTATAAATAACAAAGCAATCATATTGAATAAAAGATGTGATAGACCTATGTGCAGAAAGCAGCAAGTAATTAACCTCCACAATTGTCCATCCAATGTAACCAGTCGGAGATTGGCACCCCAACTAAGTAAATCTTCTTTATTAGGGAATAATACATTTACACCATTAAAAATCATCAATATAAAAACAAGAATATTTATATCAATAAGAATAGGAGTGATAACATAACCATGTGTTGGTGTGAAAATAGAAAGAATATCTTTAATCTTCTTCTTTAATGGCTTAGCTTGTAGATTAAGTTTATCATTTTCGGTAAGATTATTTTCTATAAATAATTCTTCAAACTTTAATTCAAGCTCTTCGGGGTATAATGAAATCTTAAGTTCATTAAAAGTTGTAATAAAATTTTGTATGTTTTCTAAGTTCTTCCCATAATCCACAAGTTGATTACCGGTACTTTCGCTGGTAATGCTTGCCGATTTCTCTTTAATTACCAACTTAATTTCTTCGTTCGTATATTTATCCGAAAGTTCTGTATAAGCAATTATCCTGGTATTGCTTATGAACTTAATTTCCCAATTAAGACTTCTTACGGATTCAACAGCAATTACAAGGAAATGCTCCGGAGTAAGATAATCCAGTTTCAGCGTCTTCGTTTTTTTAGGAGAAAGTCCAAATGCCATCTTATATCTTTTTATATTAACACTAAATCATATTTGCAAAGGTACTAATATTTATTTCTTTAAAAATGAGTGTTTAGTTGTCAGTTTTACATATTATGCTTCAACATCTGTAGCTTCTATTTCAATATCTTCTTCTTTTTCTTTTTTATCAATCAAAGCAAAAGATCTTTTTAATAAAAAGGGTGTCACTACGGTAGTTATTACTCCCATTAATACTAATATTGAGAACAATGGAATGTCGATTAATTTGTTTTGTAAAGCAATATTAGCAATCACAAGCTCGATAATTCCTCTTGCATTTAAACCTATTCCTAATGTAAAAGATCTTGGTTTGCTTAATCTTGCCATTCGTCCACCTAAATAACCGCCAAAAATCTTACTTATAAACGAAGCAACTATAACTACAACTAATAAACTAATATTTGTGATAGAAAGCAGATTGAATTCTATCCCCATGGAGGCAAAAAAGATAGGTGCCAGAAACCCCATTGTTATACTTGAAGTGTTCTGTTGTACTTTAATAAAATTATCTTCTCCCAGCATTTCGCGAGGTAATAACATTGCACCAAAAAAGGCTCCTATTATAAAATGTAAACCAACAAGTTCGGATAGGCTGGCAAATATCAAAACAAATAACATTATAACTGCAAAAAGAGATTCTTTTCCTTTAAGATATGATAAAAAGTGTTGGAATTTAGAATTAAAAAAATTAACTTTGTCTTTAGCTCTGTGAAACAATTTGTATGCAACAATCATTATTGCCATAAAAAGAATTACTTTAGCAACAGAACTAAGTATCTTAAAGCTTAGCTCGGTGTAATTTGCTGATACATCTTTAAATTGAAGAATAACTCCAAGAATTAAAAGAGATATAATATCATTAAAGATAGCTGCAGAAATAATCTTTTGACCAATATCTGTATTTAGTTTACCTAAATCCATCAATATTCTAATGCTCACAGGCAAGGCAGTGATTGAAATGCAAAGGGCAAGGAAAACAGTAAGCATTATATCCAGCTTAAAAACCAAACCGATGATAATACCACTGAACATTGGTATGATAAAACCTAATAAAGCGATCCAAATATTCCTGCCTTTCATCGATATGCGCAACTCATCAATATCTATTTCCATTCCGGCAAGGATAACCAAAAGAAATACTCCCAGATCAGAAATAACTTTGAGCTCGGGCGAAGGATTAACCAGGTTTAAGAGTGAAGGGCCAAGTATAATACCGGCCAAAACCTCCCCAATCATAGAGGGTTGATTGAACCTTTCCATTATTTCGCCAAGCATACGTGCTAATAATAATACACATAAAAGCATGACAACAAAAGGTATCTGATGACCGAGTATTTGTATCATAAGTTTGTTATAAATCCAGTTCAAAATTACTAAATATATTTGAACTAAACAGTGTTTACGATTATTTATATTATCAGTTTCATATTTTATAACTAAAAGTTGATGTAATAGTCGTAACTTTGCAGAAAATTTTAATATGGATTTTAAAGCAGGCGATAAAGTAAAATTTCTTAATACAATTGGTGGAGGTATCGTAACTAAAGTCATTAGCCCTACTATGGTAAGTGTAGCAATTGAAGAAGGTTTCGAAGTACCAACACTGATGAAAGAACTTTTAAAAATAGAAGATACAGGAACGGCTTCCCGTATGTTTAACCAGGATTTTAATGTAGATATTAATTCAATACAAAGTAATAATCAAACTACAAATAAACAAAATATAGTTGAAGAAGATTCCTTTGACAGGAAATCTGCATTAAGAAGAGCTTATAATAATGTTGATCAACAAGCTGGGATTTATCTTGCTTATGTTCCACAGGATCAAAGATGGCTTACAACAGGTTCGCTTGATGTATATCTTATTAATCATACTGAATATGATGTATTATATAGCTTATTTCTTTCTTCGGATGATGGCAAATTTAATGGTATAGATTATGATGTGTTGCAAAAAGAAACTAAAACACATCTTGCAACTATTAGCAGAGAAGATCTTGATTTATGGAGCAAAGGCGTAGTCCAGGCATTGTTTCATGCAGAAGAAAAAGAAAGAGTTTTAGTTCCTATAAATGCTGAATTTAAAGTTAAAGCTCCCAGATTTTATAAAGAAGAAAATTATATTCCAACATCATTCTTATTTGAGAAATCATTATTGATTACTATCGGACATTTATCAGATAATGCAGCCTTTGCTATTCAATCATTAAGAAGAAAAGACAAAGAAGAAGTAGTGGAATTAAAAGTTAAAAAGGTAAGGCATACCGAACCTGAAAACATATTAACCGACCACATGGTAAATAGTTCTTCTGCCGAAGTTGATCTGCATATTGGACAGCTAATTGATGACTATCATCTATTGGAAAATGATGAGATGCTTCGCATACAATTAGATTATTTTAACAGATGCTTAGAAGGTGCATTTATGAATAGAATTCAGAAGATAATTTTTATTCATGGTGTAGGTAACGGCACTTTAAAGAATGAAATCATTAAGACATTAAAAGCTTATGATAACGTGCATTACTTTGATGCTTCCTTAGCTAAGTATGGTGTTGGGGCTACAGAAGTATTTATTAATACAACTAATATTTAAAAGCTAACAAACGTTGTCATTATTGCGAGGAGTAACGACGAAGCAATCTAAATAGTTATAAGGGTAAGATTGCTTCACTACGTTCGCAATGACGATAATAAAATATAAAAAAAGTTCTTTAAAATAAAACAACAGTTCGTTCTATCGCTGCTTTGCTTAGGTAGAGGAGAGGAAAGTCCGGGCAACACAGAGCGCCATACTTCCTAACGGGAAGGGACATTAAGCAATTAGTGTTACAGAGAGTGCCACAGAAAATAACCGCCCCGTTTAATGCGAGGTAAGGGTGAAAATGTGAGGTAAGAGCTCACGTTGCATCATGGCAACATAGTGCAAGGGTAAACCTTATGGGTTGAAAGACCAAATATACCGGTTGATAAGGGCTGCTCGTCCAATGCCGGGGGGTAGGTCGTTAGAGATTATTGGCGACAATAATACTAGATAAATGATAGAAGTCCCTTTACGGGGAAACAGAACCCGGCTTATAGAACTGTTGTTTTTTTATATTTATGATGTTTTTTATATTTAGATCCGAAGCTCGGTTTAAATATAAAAGAGAAGAAAAGACAAATGTGTTATAAAAATTTGAAAAACTACTTATTTATTCAATCCAACAACATTATTTAATAAAATAAAAAAATCTTTTCCCGTAAGGGAATAATATCAATAGAAAACTTCAGAGAAGACAAGAATAACCAATAAAAAAGCTTCTTTTTACAAATTATTCATCTTTTTAAAATAATAATAAATTATTTGTTAGCATGGTAACAGTTTGTCTGATAACATTCGCTGTAATATTTAGCTGATTATCTTGAAATTATAAAAAAACACATCGCAACTTAAATACTTTTTATACGTTGTACCTTTTATAAATTAATAAACAAAAATAATACTTAAACTAATGAGAAAATATCATATTAAAAGAACAATGAAGTCGAAACGACATAATGATGTTGTGCAGACTATGACTGACACCGGTACAAAGCAAGAAGAGCAAATCTTGATAGTGCCTAATGCAAAATATAAAAAGCCGGCAATCTTTGCTCTTAGAGATTTGATTATAGGAGAAGCTACTGCTTTAAGTGGTGGTGATCATGCTGCAAAAAAAAGAATTGATAAATATTTAGACGAAGCATTTAATCAATTCTATATTAACACAGGTTATTATGAAGAGGTGGCTAACGAATTAAATTTACCTGATTTATTTGCTGACTTAGGGTGCGAATATGCTAAACCTCACACTCCAGGGAAGAAACTTGCAATTGAAGTTTTAAATACTAATTTTTCTGGTGTTGTATCAGTAATCCTTAGTAAATTTTTCGGAGCTAAATATTATAAAATTCAATCTATGATCTCGGGATCTAGCACTCCTGTAGAAGTTAAAACTATGCACAAAACCAAAAGTGAAATATCGGGATATACACCCGGTCTTAAGTATGCTTTCCGCGCAATTGCGTTTGATAGTGATGATAATATTATAAATATAACTGATTATTTTGAATTAAGAATCGCTTAATTCTATTACTATTGTAACAAGTAAATCAATGATTTTATGAGCCCTCATTATTAATTTAATGAGGGCTTTTATATTTATACTTCTATGTGTTACTTGGATGCATATA
>JBAXLO010000038.1:0-28083 GCA_037134755.1 Bacteroidota bacterium
GGTAGACGCGTTGGTCTCAAAAACCAATGAGGTAACACTCGTGCCGGTTCGATTCCGGCTCAGGGTACTAAAGCTCTTTCTTCTTTTAAAGTTGAAAGAGCTTTTTTATTTACTCCAATCAATATCAATACTTAATATTTATATTCCTATATTAATAACTTTTAGGTTGAAAAACTTAATAGTTCTATTTTTGTTAATAAATCTAATTTAAATAAAGTAATAATGAAAATCAAATTAATAATAATAGCGTTAATTATGAGTGCTTTTAGTAGTTTTGCTCAGTCTAAAATAAATTTATATAGTTTTAAGGTTACTGATATTGAAGGAAAACAATTCGATCTTGCTAATTTAAAAGGCAAAAAAGTGCTGGTTGTTAATACAGCATCTAAATGTGGTTTGACTCCTCAATACAAACAATTAGAGGAACTTTACAAGACTTATGGTGGTGATAAATTTGTTATCATTGGCTTTCCTGCCAATAATTTCTTAAGTCAGGAACCGGGTACAGATAAGGAAATTAAATCTTTTTGTGAGAAAAACTATGGAGTTACTTTCCCGATGATGTCTAAAATATCTGTAAAAGGTGACGACATGCATCAATTGTATAAATGGCTTACTCAAAAGAGTATAAATGGTGTGATGGATGCTCCTATTGAATGGAATTTTCAGAAATTTATGATAGATGAAAAGGGCGACCTTGTAGGAATGGTTTCTCCAAGAGAAAAACCTGATTGCGATAAGATTGTAAATTGGATAAAAGGTAAATAATACCTTTCCAACAATAAAAAACCCAAACAGTTTTATTACAATAAATATAATAAAACTGTTTGGGTTTTGTTTTATAATGCATTAATCACCAAAGGATATACCCACACCCTTTGCTGTTTTCACCAAAACTCCATCCATATTTACATTATTCGGTCTGTTGATAACTTCAGTAAACGGAACCGAAATAATTTGTGCTTCGCGATAAGCAACCATTTCTCCGAATTTCTTTTCCAATACCATTTCAAAAGCTCTAACACCAAATTCGGTAGCCAAAACTCTATCGAAAGCCATCGGAATTCCACCTCTTTGTAAATGACCAAGTACCGTAACTCTGATGTCAGCTTCAACGCCTGCTTTAATCAAATCAGATCTTAATTTTTCGCCTACACCACCTAAACGTACATGCTCATTACCAATCTCATGTGTCATTTCGCCCGTAACTTGTCCTCCGACAGCCCTGGCACCTTCTGCGATGATGATATTACAAAATCCTCTATCCTTTTTATATCGTGCGTGAATCTTTTCAATCACTTTATTGATGTCGTAAGGCATTTCAGGAATCAAGCAAACCTCTGCGCCACCGGCTATTGCCGTATTTAAAGCTATCCAACCTGCATCCCTGCCCATCAATTCCAATATAAATACGCGGTTATGACTTGCGGCAGTCGTAACAAGTTTATCCAGAGCCTCGGTAGCTATTTGCACAGCCGTTTGAAACCCAAAAGTAAAGTCCGTAGCTATTAAATCATTGTCAATAGTTTTTGGGACACCAATAATATTTAGTCCTTTTTCGTAAAGTTTTTGTGAGATACGTTGCGAACCATCTCCGCCTATGTTAATAACCGCATCAATACCCATATATGAAAGTTTACGGATCAATTCATCCGATCTGTCCACAGTCGTCCAACTTCCGTCATAGTTTTTAACCGGCCATGCAAATGGTCCACCTTTATTTACGGTGCCGATTATCGTTCCGCCCTGAACATGAATGCCTGCGACTCTCTTTTCATCCAGTATTTCAACCTCGGTGGGTTCTTTGAGAACGCCATTAAATGATTCGATACTTCCAACAATTTCCCAGTCTCTTTCCTGAGAAGCTCTTTTTACAATTGCCCTTATCACAGCGTTTAACCCAGGGCAATCGCCCCCGCCGGTAAGCACTAATACACGATTTGTCATAGTTTGTTTATTTGGCTGCAAAGTTACGCAAATTCCCATTCTTTTTATAACTCTCACCAATTAATTTCTTAACAAAACGTTAAACATCTGAATATCCATCAACGAAATTTTTATACTCAAAAAAGTACTTTTTTTAATGTTTATATGTCTTTTATTGATATGTTTTTTTATTATTATATTAATGATTTTTATTATGATGAAGATAAATTTATCATAACAAAAGAAATTTTATTTTAAAACAATCCTAATTCCTGTCAGATTTTTCATCCTGAAAGGTTTAAATCTAAAAACATTGCGTTATAACATGCCGTTATCGCAAACGAAATGAAGCAATCTAATTTAAATAATAGATTGCTTCGGTATGCTAAAGCAAACACTCGCAATGACGACGAACTTAATTGTATCAATTCATAAAAAATCGCTTTCAACTTGAAGTACTTTAAGTATTTGAAGTACTCGAAGTACTCTTTTAATAATGATTTTAATTTTGATGATGATGTTTTTTATTATGATGAAGATAAATTTATCATAACAACAGAAAAAATATCTTACCATAATTATTATAATGGATTAAAGATTTCAAATTTTAATTTAGATAAAAATGAATTTTATTCAAAATAAGGCAAAATCTATTCAAATGATGAAGATTTGACGATTTTTTGCTTGTCAGAATAGATTTCTTCATTGTCAGAATAGATTTCTTTATTGTCGAAATAGATTTCTTCATTGTCAGAATAGATTTCTTCATTGTCAGAATAGATTTTCTCATTGTCGAAATAGATTTCCTGACTGTCGAAATAGATTTCTTCATTGTCGAAATTGCCTTATCGAGGTTTCAAGCACTTAGCACTATTATCATACCAAAATTCATTTTCATCGAAAGATAGATTATCACTATATAGCTATATTTGTGTATTCTCTATTTCTTTAGTTTTTTTCAATACCAAAGAAAAAGCATTATAAAAATAAAAAATCTAGTAAAAAAGAGAAAAATATGAAATAGCAAAATTCAATAAAGGGAGACCTAAAAGGATAAAAAAACCTTTCAGGAAACATTGTTTTCCAAAATCACAATATCAGTAAATCACTACCAGCCTGCCGGTAGGCTGGAATCACTAAATACTTTTCGTAAATCGTAATTCGTAATTCGTAATTGTTTCTACAGGCAAGGAATATCTATATAAGGCAGATTGGTATTGATGGTATTGTTTTCCAGCTTGTTCTTATCTGTAGAAATGAGAACGATATCCGACACCACACGTTGGTAAAAGAAACCTTTAGTAGCTTTCAGCAAAGGGTCGTCGGCAGAGCTGCCCCATATCATATTCTGGTAGCCTTTAAGTTTATACTCCTTATAAATAGCTCTCAGCAGGGCATTCATAATGCCGGGGTCTCTATCACTTACAGCATAGTCGGTAATCACAAAATCCTTGAAACACATTCCCGCCAAGGGTAAAGGCGGCAATTGAAAAAGCATAGCCAATATGCGATGAGCTATTCGCGTAAGTCGAAACCGTTTGCCGTAATGCAGCACTCGTGTTTGCTTAAAGGACATGCAATCCCAGGCAGCACACACGCCACATAAGGTGCCGTTTGGGGCTGTTGCCAGATAATAATTATCGATAGTCAAGCCGGGACGATAGTCAAGATACTCCTCAAAAGTTTCCTCCTTATATACATTGCCGAACAGACGCTGCTTATGCTCGGCATTCAGCATGTTGACTATGGCCGGAACATCCTCAATAGTGGCCTTGCGGATAGCATAAGCTCGCGAAAGCTTAACAGGTAAGGTCAACAGGATGTTGCGGGAATCCAGCTGATTGATAGTGCGAGAAAACGGGATGTAAGGATAGGACGGATTGCTGTAACCTATATAACTGTGAGGGTCTTTGTTGCCCACCATCAAAATAGTGTAGCCTATGGAAGTATGATTGTAGGTTTCCTTAAAGAAGAGTTCGGAGGTCTTCCTTACAAAGTCTAACCCACGGGCATCCAGCGAAACATAGTAATCTTTAAGATGAAAAACCGTTTCGGGCAAACCGTTTACAATGGCTTGATGATAGCCCAACATACCAAAACCCTTTAAAGCCTCATGACGGAAGAAACCATAGTAATAATGAGGATGATACTTAATATTGGCAAGCCGAAAGTAGTCGGGCTGCCTGTCGAAGCATATCGTAAGATTATCAGTAGTTATAGGCGACGAACGGAGGATGTTAAGCATCTCCTCGTTATGCTTGCTTTCTATTGGTTTGATGTGATATATCCCCATGTTACTGACGAGTTAAGGGCACAATAGTATAAAAAGGATAGCGGTCGGTCTTTACTAGCTCCCTGCCTAAGTCGTAATGAAGGTTAAGCCCCTTAACTGAAGCCGGTATCTCGGGTTTTAGGTGTATATTGCGCATTACTATTTTAGCTTCCGCAGATGTTTTGTCGCTAATCAGAGCCAATAACTTCGTCATAGCTTCCTTCGACATCCAATCGCCTATATTGGAAAGATGTATCTTGTTGAACTCCCCTTGATCAGCATTCTGTAAAGCCGTTTCAATATCCGTTAAACGATACTCTATCTTAGTACTATTCTTAACAAAAGCAGCATGATTGCGAGGCTGAAGATATTCGGGCAGCGCTTCGGGATAAAGCACCCTGTTGAAGAAAGTATATTGCAGGTAGTAATTATTGCGAGCTAAAGTGTTGCAACAAAAGTTCCTGAACCTGTAATAAAAGAAGTCGGCAATATTATGAGTGCCGCTATGGGTGAGCGCAACTGCATCAACACCACTATTCTTATAGAGCCTTGGATGAAAAGCAACTTTAAAGATAACTTTTACAAGGATGCCGCTAATACGCGTATCGAAAAGCAATTGCTGTTCTTCGATAGTATTGCAATTGAACAATCTGTAGAAGTTCTTCTTCCCTATCACCATCCTTCCAACCCCCGCAACCTTACTTATATACCTCTCAAACCTTGCCGACTTGATAACACCCTGCTCAATTGAATTGGTATTGGCATCCCAAAACAAGCGGTCGTCATCAGTAAGCAAAGGGCTTATAGCTTGTGTAAACAGTTCCAGACGTTGGTGAGCCGGCATAGGCATAAAGCCAAGAAAAGCAGCAGCTTTCAGAGACTCCATAGCCGTAGCAGCAAACTGTTTGATACGGCAAAGCCTAAGTTGATTGATAGAAATATCCACTGCCACAATGTTTAGCTCCTCAAGAGCAGCCATATTCAAAGGGATTTCACCGGCACTGGCAATACAGAGCAAGTTGTCACCCTGCTTTATATCCAATGCCTTGTACTCGCTAAGGACATCTTCCTGTGAAACTCCGAAATCATACAGCACGCTCTTCATGTGATATTATTTAGCAGATTTATAACTCTGTACAGTATTGATATTATGAAAGAAACCATACTTACTTGCAAGCCTAGTAATCTCTTTAACTGCCTCGGGAGTAATCTTACCTTTTAAAGGCCCTGCATAGTTCTCTAAAGCTAAAAGAATACCCTCGCCGGCACAACAAAACACAGTACCGGCCTGAGAGAAAGAGCTTATAACAGCATCTTTGTCTTCTACTAAACTAACATAAGCAGAAAAAGGCAGAACCGTAACATTAGGCAAGGTCGTCACCTCATCGCTAACCGCCGTAGGGATAGACAAATCGGAGATAAGTACAGGCTTGTCGTGAGCTATATGATGCTTAAAGATAATAGGATCGTTGGTGTTGCTACAAATAACGATAACATCCGCATCCTTAACCTCAAACAGATTATCGGTCCTCCTCACATTAATCTTATCGTTCTTATCTTTCAATATCTCGTTAATCAGTTCAATATCCCTTTTCTCAGTACGAGAAACCAGTAGAAGCTCCGAGCAGATGTCGTCCTTTTCGTATAGTATCTTGGTGATTATCTTGCCTATATTACCTGTGGAGCCAATGATTGCTATAGTATTAGGCTTGTTGAATTCAGGCTTCTTCCTAATGAACTGTTCCAGATGCATCAAACCGGAAGCCGCAGTAAGAGTGTTGCCCGTAATGATACGCGCCCCATTTGACTCGACTAATGATAAACCATTGTTGGTGAGAATAGAAGTATAGCCTCCAAGACTGATAATCTGTGCTCCCTGAGACGAGAGAAGATCAACAGCATCCTGAATCTTAGATACAATATGGCGGCGTTGCCCAGACTTATGTAAGTACTCAAGTTCGGCAGAATCAACAGGGATAATATAGAAAGAGAAGTGCACTTTGTTATTAAAAAGATTGAGGTCGGTAACCTGCATAGGCTTCATCTCAAGCAGTATCTGCATCCTGTTAAAGAGGATTCGAAGACCGGTATCAGACGCTCTACACAAATCATTCTCAAGCATTCGTATCTCCTTTAATCCAAGAACATAATGAGCTATAAAAGCAACTTTAACAGCACCTTCTTTGGCAGTTGCCAGCACAGGATCAAAGAAATAAGCAGGCATTGTAGCTTCCTGCTTCTCGTCAAAGGGATCATTATCCATCAAAAAGGTCAGCAAATCATAAGTATGCTGGTCTTTTAACAGCTGGCACAGCTCAGCAAATGCATTACATAACTTGTCGGTTTCTTGTTTGCTAATATATGCTGAAGGCTCTATCCTTAAGGCATTAGGAGTAGATAATGTAGGAAGTATCCTTATCTGATGCTTATTCAAAAACCATGCTCCAAATAGGTAGCCTGCTTTCTCATGTTGAAAAAGCACCCTTAAGAACTTATTATTACTTGAATGAGGATTAAAATAGATAGCATGCATCAGCCCCTTGCCTTGTATATCACTTATTATGGTAGGATACTTATCTCTTACAGCAGTAAGCTGTTGCTGCAAATAAGCACCGGCTTCCGTTACCCTTTTATTGATCTTATCATCCTCAATTATCCCCAATGATTTAAGAGCAACATGTGCAGCCAGTTCACCATTACTAAAGGTAGATACATAGTTCTCACTAAAATCATAACAGAAACGAGTACTGTCAATCATAACGGCTGCAATCTTTTCCATGCCACCACCAAGAGCTTTGCCAAAGAGATAGTAATGCGCTTTATTATTCTCAGGAATGTTGCCCGAACGCCCAAGCCCGCATTGTATCTCATCAGATATCAAAGGAAACTCATAAGAAGAAAGCTGTTTAAGAAAGTCTTTATTGACTTCCCTTACACCACCCTCACCTAACAGAGGCTCAACCATTGCCGCAATAATTGTACTTACTTTAGAAGGTATCAGTTTCAGAAAGCCATTCTCACTAGTAATCCTATTAATAGTTATCTTTGAATCCTGTATATGAGCATCCAGTTTGTCTTGCCAATCAGCCTCTCTATCATCAATAAATAAAGGATGGATATGCGTAAGCTGTTTGAAATACTTACGCTTCTTCTCATTACCAAGCAAGCTTCGTGCTCCGGTAGATTGCCCGTGATATGCCTGAGAGACACCAATAACGCTGATAACAGCACTTTCGATACTGTTCATATTGTCTTTCCAAACCTCAGCAACGTTAAGTTCTTTATCGCTACCAAATAACTGTATCTGCTGATCGCGAAGCTTCTCCAGACGTTTCTTCCATTCAAAGTAAGCGTGATGAAGAGCTATCTCAACAGCCTCGGAGCCTGAGTTGGCAAACACAACCTGATAACTCTTTCCTGTAGCTTTACCTATCATAAAGTTAAGCCTTTCGGCGAGAAGACCTGTGGTTTGTTGCACACTTAACTGGTTACAGATAGCAGGTTTGCCCGAGTCGACAAACTCTTTAATTGCTTCGCAAATAAGCGGATGGTTATGCCCTAATAAGTTTGTACCATAGCCACCTACAAGGTCTAATATCTCCGTTTCTTTTCCATGTATGTATGTAAACAAAGAGTCTTTAAGCCCTTTATGATAGCTATAATTAATCTTAAGAGCAGTCATCATGGTGCCAATCTGAGGGCTTACATATCTTGTATATTTATCAGTTATCTGATACAACTTATCAGTAATCTCAATACCATTAGCATCTTTTCGAGTATCGCTTAACCTATCTATTAAATCGTGATAGTTTATAGCAATCTTCTTAGCCGAAACAGTCCCTTTGCCCGTATATGGAGGCTCTTGATTAATAACAGCAATCCTGCATATATGGCGATGTTGATATTCAAAAGCTTCTAAAGTATTAATAAGTCTGTTATTAATGCCTTCGACAATCCCTGCATACCTCTTTAGTAAAGTGCTATCTATTACCGGACCGTGAGCAATCGTTGAATCATTAATAAACAGTAAAGCAGAGATTCCAGGGAAGTTTATGATTGGATAGAACTCTGCATGAATAATTCCATTTAAGAGCTCCTTATAATAATCATGAAGAAAAGTTAAGGGGATCTTAACACCAAAACAGTCTTTGATATAATCCTGAGAAGCTCTTCCTGAATAAAACAGTTCTTCATTATCATTTAAATAAACAACATCACCTGTTTCATAATAGCCATTATTATCTTTCTCTTCGTCAAGCAAACAATACTTATGTCCAAACACTGATTTGACATATAATAAGTAATGATCTGCCTCAGTATCTGTCTTTATCAAACCAATACTTACACCCGGCAAAGGCTTCCCCAAAGGGATCATATCCTTATTAAACACATCGGTATTGCTAAGCAAAGTAGAGAAAACCTGTTGTGTTTCGGTTGTGCCAAAAGCATTATGCAATTGCAAACCTGTGGCATCCATTATAGCTTTGGAAGTAATAGGATTGTACTTGGCACCACTCGAAACCAGAGTCTTTAAATGAGGACTTAAGCCTGCTTTTAGTTCCGGGTAAATTCTAAATAGCTCCATAAAGAGATTATAAACAGCAGGTCCGCCTGTAATGTGAGCAGGTTTCATTTTCAATAGAAGATGCCTAACAATCTCGGGCTTATCAAAGAACCACTCAGTAATTATTAGACAAACCGGAACACCTGTCCACAAGGCATTTATAAACGCCCTTATCCCCATAGTGTGTGTAAAAAGTGGAGTAAAACCTATGCCTCCCAGTAGTTCAGGATTAAAGAACCCTGCTTGCTCCCACGACAGACAGTTAAGATAATAAGCCTTATGTGTGTACACTACCATGCGAGAACGACCTGAGGTACCGGAAGTAGTAACTATCAGCACCTCGTCATCAGGACTTACATTATGTATATCTTTAAAATCATTATAATCAGATTTCTTAAACTCATTTAAAGGAGTTCTTAACAGCTCCAAAAGGTTAAAATCAGATAGGTTGTCCCATATCCACACGCCTTTATCATTGCATATCTTTTTTATCTTATTAATATCTGATTTCTCTTTATCATGTCCTTCAAGACTTAAAACTTCACCTTCGGGAATAATAATATGTTTAGCGTTAGTAAGATCAATCCATTCGGAGAACTCTTGCTTTTCGGAATACATGGGCATAAACACACGACAACCAATGGAAGCTAACGTAATGAAGTAGATGGCTGTGTACATCTCATTACAGCCGGTAAAGTTGAGTAGAATTATTGTTTGCCCTTTACGGATATCTTTTTCTTTAAATATCTTAGTAAGATTAGATACGATATGACGCAATCGGGAGAGGCTTATCTCAATAGATTGGTTTTCGATATGGCTAAAGATAACGCTACTATCTTCTTTTCTGTTTGGAATGTTCTCAAATAAAATCTGTCCAATCGTCTTAACATCTACATTGCTAAGATCAATAGGACTTTCTAACACAATATCAAAAGTAGTTGTCATAGGCTTTATTATTCTATTAGTACGATTTAGTTAAACCATTTTACAAATGTAATACATTTAGTTTGTATATTCCAAATTTATTTTGATATTAATATAAATAAAGGGAAGAAAGTAGGAATTGAAACTTATTAAGATTCTAGGTTTAAAAGCTCCTGCCAAGTTAAAATCTCAATCAAATAATAAGTCTTTATCTCAAAAAAGATTTCTTTTTCTTGCAACTTTTTATTTCATTAGTAATCAATTCCATCTATTAGTTAGCAATGTCTGTTATTTTGTTGCAAACAAATGTTTCAAGGCTGCAAACAAATGTTTCAAGGCTGCAAACAAATGTTTCGAGGGTACAAACAAATGTTTCAAGGGTACAAAGAAATGTTTCAAGGGTGCAAACAAATGTTTCAAGGGTGCAAACAAATGTTTCGAGGCTGAAAACAAATGTTTCAAGGGTGCAAACAAATGTTTCGAGGGTATAAACAAATGGTTGAAGGGTACAAACATAAGGTTGTGGATAAATGGGCTAAAGTTAGTCGGCTTAACTGTTAATTTCAAGGTGTTCAACATAAAGGAGCACATTAAAAATCTCTTAAGTCAACAGATAGTTATAATGTTAAGGATACTTAAACATAAAGGCACTATCTTTAGTCAAAGATTTAATGTAATTAATTATTCAATTAGATAAGATATAGATTTTGTAGAAATCGTAATATTAAATTTTAATAAATAAATCATGATAGGATTTTATTATAGTGTAAAAGGAGGTATGGAACAAAAAGCCATGGACTCCTTATTTTACCATAAGAGTTAGGTAGGAAGAAGTACTTAAAGTACTTGAAGTTGGGAGTGCCTAAAGTTGAAGACAGAAAAGGCTTTTAGCTGTTTAGACTTTTAGGAAGACAAAAAAACCTTCATCATTTAGTTGATAAAGGTTATTTATTTCCTAATAGTTTAATAGTCTAAAAGTCTTCCTACATTATAGCTTTTTTAATCTTAATAAGTTTGATAAGCAAGTCTTCGAGCAAATGCAGTGGAAGCATATTAGCACCATCCGACTTAGCAATAGAGGGATTAGGATGCGTTTCGACAAAGATACCATCAGCACCGGTTGCAATGGCTGCTTTAGCAATAGTTTCTATCATTTCGGGCTGTCCACCTGTAACCCCTGATGCTTGATTAGGTTGCTGTAACGAATGAGTAACATCCACAATAACCGGCACATTATTGAGCTTCATCCAAGGCACACTTCTAAAATCAACTACCAGATCCTGATACCCGAACATACTTCCCCTTTCGGTGAGCATGATGTTGTTATTACCAGTCTCTTTTACTTTATCAACAGCAAACTTCATTGAATCAGCCGAAAGAAACTGCCCTTTCTTAATATTGACAATCTTACCTGTTTCGCCGGCAGCATAAAGCAATTCCGTTTGACGACACAAGAAAGCAGGTATCTGCATAACATCAACATAATCTTTAGCCATCTTAGCCTCCTCAGCACTATGAATATCTGTAACAACAGGCACATTATATATAGCTCCCAAATGTTTTAATATCTCAAGTCCTTTAAGATCTCCAATGCCTGTAAACGAATCAGATTTAGAACGATTAGCTTTTTTATAAGATGCTTTAAAAACAAAAGGGATGTTCAATCTATTGGTAATCTCTATGAGCTTTTCAGCAATTTCGTAAGGCATCTTTTCGTTCTCAATAACACAAGGCCCGGCTATTAAAAGAAAACTTCCAGAAGAAGCATGTTTTATCTTTGGAATATTGGCAATGTTCATTAACATGTTATGATAAATTAAAATGATATAAAATTAAAGTACAAAAGTAATTATTATTGCTTGTTATTTGATAAAAGTTTTTACTTTTGTAGAAAATTATTCAAACCTTAAGCAATGGTTACAAAAAAAAAGAAGGTTAAACGAAAAAAAGTCAAGTACTTTAAGTACACTTTGAGTATATCAAAGCCCGAAAAAGAAAAGATGGATCGCTATTGTTTGGTACATAAAACTACGCCAAATAAACTTATTAAGAAAGTATTGCGCGATTATATTAAAAGATACGGAAACCATGCCCCTGTTGAGCATGTAACCAAAAACCAAATGAATATCTTTGATATAATAGAGGCTGCCAGCGAAAATTAATACAATCTAATTTAGAAAACGAAGTTAATAGCAAGTCCGAATACTTCTTTTAACTGTGTTTTAGCAATGTTAGATAAGATGTTTCCTTGTGCATCTTTGAAGCTGTTTTTTGTGTTGTGATCGTATATTAAATTGCAATTAATATTGGTAGAGAAATATTTATTGATCTTCATTTTAAGTACAAACTCATCATTTACAACAATCTCTTCGGGGTGATCAAAATAATCCGCATATAGTTCAAGCTTGTTATTAACCTCTATATTCTTCATAATTTGTTTCTTAAAAGTCATTCTAAGATAAGACCCGAGACCCGCTTTTGTTTTCTTCCCTTTAACAACACCGTAAGCACCGGCAGCTGATAGCGCTGAATCAAGAACAAAAGTAGTTTTGCCTGTAAAAGCCGAAAGCATAAGGTTGAAATCCTTCCGTTTATATTCCATCCCCAACGAAGTAATCAGATAAGCCGGAGCCATAAAGTTAGAAATAGGGACTACATCGTCAATACTCTTAAACCCCTGTGTAAACTGTGTTCTAAAGTCAACAAGACCACTATAAAACCAATAGCCTCTTGATTTGTACCCAAAGTTAGAGGTTATTTCTATTTTGTCATCTGTTTTATATGGCTTTTTCGAATCTTGCTGAACGATGCCATAAGCTAATTCAATAGTGTTCTCCCAACTGGTTAAGTTCTTCTTATGAAAGGCAGTAAATTTGTAATTCCCTATCCCCGACACTGAGTTCTCTCCTCCCTGTGCCCAGTATTTATATGCTGACTGTCCAAATGTAAATACAACATTGCTTTTGATTCTCCACGGCTTAATGGTGTCTGATTTAATGGTGTCAGCTTTAAGTGTTGAATCTTTTGTTTGAGCAATCAAACCCCCATTAATAACTATTATAAGCATTAAGGAGAAGAATATTCTTTTCATGAAAAATGACTTGTTTTAAAGATTATTTTAAGTTAAACCTATCCTCAAAAAGCATACCAATTGTGTTAATTTAAGAAGACATTCTGCAATAAAAATAACATAAAAACGAATAAGCATTAATTTCTAATTACTTTCCAACACCTTAAAAATCTCATCAAGTTTTGGTGTAAGAATTATCTCTGTACGACGGTTCTTTGAGCGTGTTTCTTTAGTTTCATTATCATTAATAGGAACATATTCGCTTCTTCCGGAAGCAATAATTCTTTGTCCTTCTATCTTACCGTTTTCAAGTAGGATTTTAACAATAGTGGTTGCTCTGATTACACTTAAGTCCCAGTTATCTTTTATTTGCCCATTACCTCTATATGGAACGTTATCAGTATGCCCTTCTATGGTTACGTTGATGTCAGTATTCGTTTCCAATACTTTTGCAACATTCTTCAAAGCAACTTTCCCTTCATCAGCTATTGTCCAGCTACCTGAAGCAAATAATAGCTTCTCTTCCATCGAAACATAAACCTTACCATTACGGATATTAATTGAAAGCCCCTTATCCTTAAACCCTAATAAAGCATCGGTTATCTTATTCTTAATGTCATTTACTTGCTTGTCTTTATTATCTAATATTGATTGTAGTTCCTTTAAACGCTTCTCTTTTTGTGCCATCTGAGATGCTAAAGAATCAAGATTGGTTTTCTTATTCTGTAATTCAGCTTCCAGAGTCTTTAGTTCGTTCTCTTTCTTTAATAAATCTCCTTGCGTTTTCTGTAAAGCACTCATTACCTCTTCCGTTTCTGCTCTGTTGCCAGATAATAGTTTGTTGTATTTCTTTTGAATACTACTATAATCATCCTTCAAACCATCATGATCATCATTGAGCTTTTTATATTCTGACTGTAATGAATCATTCATTGCACTCAACTGTGTTGATTGTTTCGACAGTTTGTCAATCTGCGAATTCAGTTCATTACATTTAACTTCGTTATCATTCCTAGTTTTCTCGCTATTCGCAAGATCATCATTACACTTTTTATACTTAGACTCTAAATCACTGTAACGTTTTTGTGTTACACAAGATGAAATCATAAACGTTCCAATAATTACTGCAATAATAATTAATCTGTTTTTCATAGCTCCTACTTTATTTATTTGATTTGTAATTTAAAAATCTATTTCCAACAATACCGGACAATGATCTGAATGTTTTGCATCAGGTAATATTACTGAACGTTTCATTTTGTCAATAATTGTATTGCTTACCATATTATAATCAATACGCCAGCCCAAATTCTTAACCCTTGCATTGGCTCTATAACTCCACCATGTATATTGATGTGGTTCAGTGTTAAAATGTCTGAAAGAATCATTAAAACCACTATCAATAAACTTGCCAATCCATTCTCTTTCTTCGGGAAGGAAGCCCGAGCTTTTAGCATTCCTTATCGGATCATGGATATCTATAGCTTTATGACAAATATTATAATCACCACAGATAATAAGATTAGGTCTTTCTTTCTTAAGTTCGTTAACATACTGTTGGAAATCATCAAGCCATTCCATTTTAAAAGCTTGTCTCTCATCTCCAGAACTACCTGAAGGATGATAAACGCTCACTACTGAAATATCTCCATAATCAGCTCTTACAAACCTGCCTTCATCGTCATATTTCTTTATATTCATACCAAAAACAACATTATCAGGTTCAGTTTTGGTAAGGATGGCAACACCACTATAGCCTTTCTTTTGAGCAGAGAAACTATAGCAATTGTATCCGGCTTCCTCAAATTCTATTAAAGGTATTACATCATAATGAGCTTTTAGTTCTTGCAAACAGATAATATCCGGGTCAACAATCTTTATCCAATCTATTAATCCTTTTGACATTGCAGCTCTAATTCCATTGACATTATAGGTGATTATTCTCTTCATTATTTTCTATTGTATTAATTCAGCAAATATATGAAATGTTTTATTTGTAATTACAACAAGCGAGATTATTTTTATTCTTTGTATATTTGCAAAATATATGAGAACAAATCAATTTTTAAATAAGATCATAAGATGGAGGGTAAAGAACATATCCAACCAACGCTTTATATTAATATTAAGTGTTGTAGTGGGGGTGTTGAGCGGACTTGCTGCTGTTATTCTTAAGAATGCTGCTTACTACACTCACTTATTTGTTACTAATAACTTTGATTTCGAGAATAAGAATTATCTTTACCTCATCTTCCCGATAATAGGGATTACTTTAACTGTTATTTTTGTCCGCTATTTTGTTAAAGATAATATAAGTCATGGTGTATCAAAGGTGCTTTTTGCTATCTCGAAGAATGGGGGTAAGATTAAAAGGCATAATAATTACTCCTCGGTTATTGCCAGTACGCTTACTGTTTCTTTTGGAGGTTCTGTAGGGTTGGAGGCACCAATTGTTTTAACCGGAAGTTCTATAGGTTCTACACTTGGTCAGCTTTTTCGCTTGAATTATAAAACCATTACCCTTTTAATTGGTTGTGGCACTGCTGCAGGTATTGCAGGTATCTTCAAAGCTCCTGTTGCAGGTATTCTTTTTGTAATTGAAGTCTTGATGCTCGATCTTACCATGAATATTTTGCTACCGGTTATGCTCTCTGCTATCACGGCATCTCTTGTTTCTTATTACTTTATGGGCAATGGTGTTTTGTTTTCTTTCAATGTTACTAACCATTTTTACCTTTCTAAAGTCCCTTATTTCATCTTTCTTGGTATTACTGCCGGCTTTGTTTCCTTATATTTTACACGCTTTACCATGTGGATAGAGAAGCTTTTTAAGAAGGTTGAGGACTTTAGATTAAAGATAATAATTGGAGGAGTGATAGTAGGAAGTCTCATCTTTATCTTTCCCTCTTTATATGGTGAAGGTTATGACGCTCTTAAGATGATATTAAATGGAAAAGGAGATGTAGTTTTTCATAGTGGGATCTTAGATTTTACAAAAAACCATAACTTATTTCTTGTACTGATTCCTTTATTGATTCTATTTGTAAAGATAATTGCAATGGCTTCGACCAATGGCGCCGGTGGTATAGGTGGAGTTTTTGCACCATCGTTGTTTATTGGTGGAGTTACAGGCTATTTAGTAGTTAAACTTTTAAATTTAATTGGGATTACTAATGTATCCGAAAGCAACTTTGCTTTAGTTGGTATGGCGGGTGTTATGGCAGGAGTAATGCACTCACCTTTGACGGCTATTTTTCTTATTGCTGAGATTACGGGTGGCTATGAGTTGCTTCCTCCTTTAATTATCACTTCCGTGATCTCTTATTTGACTATCCATCACTTTGAACCTCATTCTATTTATTCAAAACGATTAGCCGAACGTGGCGAACTTATGACGCATCATAAAGATAAAGCTGTTTTATCTTTGATGAAAATAAACAAACTCATCGAAACCAACTTCTCACCTATATTATTGGATGCCACACTTGGCGATCTGGTTAAAAGTATTGCTACTTGCACACGTAATGTTTTCCCTGTATTGAATGAGGATAACTATTTTATGGGTGTAGTTGTTATGGATGATATCCGTAAGATTATGTTTGATGTTGACAAATACGAAACTACCTTTGTTAGAGACCTGATGATAAGTCCTGAGATGAATGTTGACTACGACGACACTATGGAAACTATAGTACATAAGTTTAATAAGACGGGCAATTACAATCTTCCCGTATTGAAAGAAGGCAAGTATATGGGCTTTGTATCTAGAGCTAATATCTTTTCTGCTTATCGCAAAATGAATCAAGACTTTTCGGAAGACTAAGCATCCGATCTTAAACCAATGATAACGGCTTTAGTGTTTACTTACAACAATACTAGAGACCTCGAATTACTATCTAACCTATATCTTCTTTTGGGATCAATTTCTCTTTTCGTGTCTTCATCTTTCTGGTGATGAAGAAGAGAAAGTGCAGGTTTTCAGGAGAAAGCTCAAATAACGTTGAACATGACTCACGGTCTTACCTGAGTGGCTCACGGTTCACCCTGCACGACTCACCGTCCACCCTGAGCGACTCACCGTCCACCCTGAGTGACTCACCGTCCACCCTGAGTGATGCACGGTCTTCCCTGAGTGGCTCACTGTCCACCCTGCATCACTCACCGTCCACCCTGAATGACTCACCGTCCACCCTGAATGACTCACCGTCCACCCTGAGCGATGCACGGTTCACCCTGAGTGCCTCACGGTCTTCCAAGAGTGCCTCACGGTCTTCCATAGGTATCTTTCGATCTTATTTGAGCTCTTTCGAGTTGACGAAAAATGGTAATCATTGGCGTATCAATAGCTTCCCCGAAAGGGGCAAAACAAATAGTAATAAAAAGAGGGAGGTAATTTGGAACCTCGAATCTATTCGGCGAGCTAGGCTAGGCATGACGACTGAATTAAAAAAGAGCGGCTACCAAATTAATGGCAGCCGCTTTTGTAAGCCCTTTAAATAATTAATGCAAGGTAAGTATTGTGAGTTCTTCTTTATTTATTGATTAAAAACGTATCTTATAATATTAGCACCCATGCGCAAAGCCTGTGTTCTTTTAGCCTCCGAATCTTTGTGCACATCCTGATCCTCCCAACCATCACCCAGATCGGTTTCGTAAGAATAGTAAACTATTAATCTGCCTTTATAAATCAAACCGAAACCTTGTGGACGTT
Organism: Bacteroidota bacterium; assembly: GCA_037134755.1. Classification (GTDB taxonomy): domain Bacteria; phylum Bacteroidota; class Bacteroidia; order Bacteroidales; family JACABE01; genus JBAXLO01. The sequence goes on from JBAXLO010000038.1 coordinate 17,468, forward strand.
TGCCATCATGTTCATGGATCTTAGGCAAACCATTAGGGAAGTCGTATTTCTGATGAAAGATTGGATGCGTAAAAGGCAATTCAACCAAATCAAGTTCAGGGAATACCTTCTTTAATTGAGGACGGATAAACTTATCCATACCATAATTGTCGTCGATATGCAAAAAACCTCCCCCAATAAGATAGGTACGAAGGTTTTCTATTTCTCTATCAGAGAAAACAACATTGCCATGCCCGGTCATGTGCATAAATGGATAGTTAAATATTTCGGCACTACCTACGTCAACAGTAGCATATTCCGGATTAATGTTTGTGTTGATATTATCGTTGCAAAACTTAATAAGATTGGTCAGCGATGTGGGGTTGGCATACCAATCGCCGCCACCGTTGTACTTGAGCAATGCCACCTGAAACGAAGGGGTGTTGAAGGACGTGAGCAGTATAAATAGGGATGCAATAAGCAGTATCTTTTTCATTGTCTGATTTAATTTATTCATTTATTAGATTAATAGTATGACATGCCGCCAATGCAGCAGTCTCGGTTCTTAAACGTGAATTTCCCAAAGTTATTAGCTTAAACCCATTTTCGATTGCAAGGCTGATTTCATGTTTACTAAAGTCGCCTTCAGGACCAATTAATATCAAAGCGTCTTCGCCTCTTTTGTAATTATCTTTTAGGGAAATGCGCTTACTTACATCGTCATGGCAATAGGCTAAATATTTCTTCCCTGTAAAGGTATTGTATTTCTTTATCAATTCTTTGAACTTTAAAGCTCCATGTATAACAGGATGATATGCTTTGATGGATTGCTTTACGGCCGAAGTAACTATCTTGTTCAATCTATCAGTTTTAATAACCATTCTTTCGGAGTGGTCGCACAAAAGGAAGGTAAATTCATCAATCCCCATCTCTGTTGCTTTCTCGATAAACCATTCAACCCGTGCAATGTTTTTGGTGGGAGCCATTGCTATGTGTAGGTTAAAGTTTCGCTTTTCGAATTCATTTATAGTTTCCCTAATCTCTACAACACAAGCCTTAGGGTTATTGTCAATCAAAACAGCTTTAAATAAACTACCTTTACCATCAGTCAAATGAATTTCGTCCCCCATTTTAAGCCTGAACACAACCACACAATGCGCCGATTCTTCTTTGCTAAGTGTATAGGTGCTTGAATTAATCTCCGGTGTGTAAAATAAATTCATGATTTATGTTATTTATACTTATCTAAACAAACATTTTTATTTTAAGTTGTCGGCAGTAAAAACAAAAGGGAGCAAATTGTCAATACCATTGATAACCCATATCTTCCCTTTAGCACCTCTTAGAATAATTTTAATACTTTTCTTTTGTCGATGCTCATACTCAGCCACCACCTGCCTACACGAACCACAAGGAGAAATAGGAGAAGCTATCTCAAATTTATCTGAATGGACAGTAATAGCAATCGTTAACATGCTAGCATTGGGATATTGCGAACCGGCAGCAAACATAGCAACTCTTTCAGCACATAAACCTGAGGGATAAGCAGCATTTTCCTGATTGCTTCCACAAACAATTTCGCCATTATCCAACAAAATTGCAGCACCAACGTAGAACTCCGAATAAGGAGCATAAGCATTTTGAGTATTTAACAAAGCTAAAGCTAATAATGAACGATCCTCTTCAGATAGTTGCTCAAGAGTATCAAACTCTTCATAAGTAATTTTTAATACCTTTTCTGTCATGTGTTTAAAATATTAGATATTTGTTTCAAAATTACTAATAATAATTGAGATTAGACATCTTATTAGATAATAATAATAGTTAAAAACGAAATAAGGTGAAAAGATGTAGATATTTTAAAGAAACGCTCCGATAGTTAATAGGAGCATAAAAAGAAACATAAAGAGATTGATAGTGATAAATGCCTTTTTAAAGTTGATTTCGTATTGCATATTAAATGTCAGACGGGTAAATGTTATCACCAGCCAAATATTAAGTATTAATAAAGCAATAAAATAAGGTATGGATGTTATGATGCGAAACAAAGGGAACATCAATGTAGTAACAGATGTTGCGATTATCCAAACAAAGATTATTAACTTAAGATTTTCTTTTTGGATTACTTTATAAATAGAAGGATAACCTGCTGTTTCGTATTCTTTAGAGTACTTTATTAATAATAACCAGAAATGAGGAACCTGCCATATAAAAAGAAAGAATCCTATAATGATTATCTTAGCATCGAAGATATATCCACCCGCGGCAGTCCATCCGATTAAAGCAGGGACAGCTCCTGTTAATGAGCCAGGAACAACTGCAAAAGCTGTGACTCTTTTAAGGAAAGTATAAAGGAGATTATACCATATTATATTAAATAAGCCTAATAAAGCAGGGATAATCCCAAAGAAAAGATATAAAAGAGAAACACCTGCAAGTATAAATAAAAGAGATACTAATAATGCATTAAGTGGTGATATTTTGCCTGAAGGGATAGGACGATGTTTAGTCCTATCCATCAAAGCATCAAAATTTCTTTCCTGATATTCGTTTAAAGCACTTGCTCCTCCTGCAAGTATAAATACACTAAGAACCAACGCTACAATATCAAAACTAAAACTACCTGTATAAATAAGGTAGCCAATAACAGTTGTAAAAGTAACTGCTAACGACACCTTATATTTAATTAAAGCAGGTATAGATTTTAGTATTGATATTAGATGTTTCAATTGATTAAGTATTGTGTTTAATAAAATTTCTGACCCTGTATAAGGAACATGTCGTCATTGCGAGGAGGAACGACGAAGCAATCTATTTTATAACTTTGATTGAGATTGCTTCGTCGTTCCTCCTCGCAATGACGTTGGGTTCTATATTATTTTAATGTCTTAAGATATTCAACTACTTTAGGCAAATCTTTTTCGCGGATTAAACCTTTATAAGATTTCATTACACCCTGAGGATAACCTATCACAACATCTTTGTTAGGATCTATAATAGAAGTTTGTATGTAGAGACTATCGGCAGTAATATTACGAGTAACTCCATCAGTCATTACATCATGTTTAGAGCCATATAATCCTTTAAAAGTTGGACCAACAATCTTTCTGCCATCAGTTGAGTGGCATGAGAAACATCCATTCTTTTCGAGAATCTTAAAGCCTTCATTATTATCATCAGCTTTTTTAACAGGGAGTGCAGCCACCCATTTGTCAAACTCTTCCTGAGGAACTATCCTAACCAAAGCCATCATATAAGAATGACTAAGACCGCAATAAGCCGAACAAAACAAGTCGAAGTTTCCAAGATTCTTAGGTTCGAACCAAGTATAGTTGTTTTTACCTGGAACAACATCTTCTTTAACTCTAAAGTCGGGAATAGAGAAACCATGAATAACATCTTTAGATACTAAAGCCATTCTTACAGCTTTGTTAATAGGCAATAATAAAGTGTCAGATTGTTTTTGCCCCGGATATTCGAAAGTCCATTTCCACATACGAGCAATAGCTTTTACCTGCATGGCATCTTTTGGAGCACGACGCATTGGCAAGAAGCCTTCCCAACCAAAATAAAACATAACTAAAACCAAAATGATAGGAATGGTAGTCCATATTGCCTCGAGAACAGAACTATCTTTAATCTGCACAGCTTTAGCATGTCTTTTTTTATTATACTTAATGACAAAAACAATCATTATAGTAGTTAACATAATGAGAAAAAAGATAGCTACTCCAAAAATTAAGAAGAAAGCTTTATCAACACCATGTACAAAATTTGAATTGTTTGCAAACATAATAATGAGTTTTATCTGAATGAATAATCAATAAACGTAATAAGGACAATGACTATGAAGAGTACAAAAACCATACTCACAAGTATTCGAAGTAATAAACTTTCGTACTTTAAGTGCATGAAGTAGGAGAGTACAAAATAACTTTTAAAACCTGCTATTAATAATGCAATTGTAACTGTAAAAGCACCGAGATTAAAACCTGTTACCGAAATGGTGAGGAATGTGCAAAATAAAAGCACAAATAATACCCTTACCAATACTTTATATTCAGTAATATGTGAACCGTTGTTATCCATGTTTATGATTATTAAGTTAAGAAATTAAATACATTAGAGGGAATAAGAATATCCAGATTAAGTCAACTAAATGCCAGTATAAAGCACCGTTTTCTAAGAATACAAATCTGTCATTTGTAATGCTTCCTTTACTAACTTTTACATAACAAATAATAAGAAGTATCATACCAACAATAATATGAAGAGCATGTAAGCCTGTCATAAAGAAGTATAAACTAAAGTATAAATGATGACCTCTTTCTAGAAATTGCATTAAATCGGAACCGGGATATAAACCATGTTCAAACTTATGACCCCATTCAAAATACTTATTAATTAAGAATACTAAAGCCATTAAAACAGTAACACTAATGAGTCTTAAGGTAAGTTTCTTATTCTTCTTTTGAATAGCAGTAATAGCCATAGCAATAGTCATACTACTAAATAAAAGTACAACTGTATTAATAACGCCTATAGTTACACTTAACTCCATACTACTTTCGTGGAAGTTAGCAGGATACTGCATTCTAAAAATTGAATAAACTAAGAATAAACCTCCAAATAAAAGAAGTTCAGTAAAAATAAAGAGCCACATTCCTAATTTGGAAGCTTCATCGTCTCTATGCTCTTCAACATGTGTATTATGTTCGCTCATATTTATTAATTATTAGTTGTAATCGTAAGGATTTTCTTTAACTACAGGAGCTTCATCAAAGTTCTCTACAGATGGAGGAGAAGGTAATTGCCATTCTAAAGTACTTCCATTCCATGGATTAGCAGGAGCTTTTGCACCTCTGCGAACACCAAGGATTAGATTAGTAATCATTAAAATTAAAGCAGAAACTAATATAACACCACCTATAGTAGATGTAATTTGAGCCCATTGAAATCTCGGTGGATAATCAAAATATCTTCTTGGCATACCTTGTATTCCTATAATAAATTGAGGGAAGTATAAAAGGTTAAAACCAACAAATAAAGATATTGCTGCAATATATGCTCTTTTAAAGTTATACATCTTACCATACATTTTAGGTAACCAATAATGGATAGCTGCAAAGAATGCGAAACCCATACCACCAAAGATAATGTAATGGAAATGCGCAACGATAAAAGAAGTATCGTGTACCTGAATGTCAGTTGCTACTGAACCTAAAATTAATCCTGTTAGACCACCAATCATAAATAAGAATATAAAGAATAAAGCAAATACGAAAGGAGGTTTCATATCAATAGAACCTTTATACATGGTAGATATCCAGTTGAAAACTTTAATAGCACTAGGAACAGCAACTATAAAAGTTAATAATGAGAAAAACCATCTTGCTTGTTCGCTCATGCCAGAAGTATACATGTGATGTCCCCAAACTAAGAAACCAACACCTGCAATAGCTAAGCTTGATAAAGCAATAGCCTTGTAACCATATATCTTTTTCTGACAGAAAGTAGGTATAATCTCTGTAATTACACCCATAGCAGGAAGAATCATAATATAAACAGCAGGATGAGAATATATCCAGAATAAATGTTGAAACAGAACAGGATCTCCACCCAAATCAGGATTAAAGAAACCTATACCGAAAAGTCTTTCAGCAATAAGCATTATTAAAGTTATACCAACTACAGGAGTCGCTAATAATTGTATCCAAGCAGTTGCATATAATGACCATGGAAACAAAGGCATGTTGAAGAACTTCATTCCCGGTGCTCTCATTCTATGAACAGTTACAATAAAGTTTAAACCTGTTAATATTGAAGAGAAACCCAAAATAAAAGCAGCTGTTGTTGCAGCAATAACATTAGTTCCGGTAGTGGTACTATAAGGAGCATAAAAGGTCCAACCTGTATCAGGAGGACCACTTTTTAATAATTGAGAAGCAATTGCTAACATACTTCCAATCATAAATAACCACCAAGAGAATAGGTTTAGTTTAGGGAAAGAAACATCTTTGGCACCAATAAGAATTGGCAGAAAGAAATTCCCAAATACTGCTGACAAACCCGGAATTACAACCATAAATATCATAATGATACCATGAACTGTAAATAAACCATTATAAGTTTGTGGCTTCATAATTGTTTCTCCCGGAGAGATTAATTCAAAACGCATTAACAAACCTAAAATAGCTCCTACCATAAAGAAAGATGCTATTGCATACATGTAAAGAAACGCAATTCTTTTGTGATCAGTAGCAAATATCCAGGAACGTATCCCTGTATACTTCCCTTTGTGATCTAGAAAACTTATGTATTCTGTATTCATTACTTATTTTTTAATTTTTCGTTTAATAAATAGTACAACTATAAAGATTAGTAATAAGAAAATTATAATTGTTGCTGATATCTTTAATATATCTAATGCAAAATGTTTGTTTTCGGGATCATAAGTATAACATATTTGCAATAGTTTTTGAATAGTTGGCCTTGGTTGTCCTTTGTTGGCTTCAATGATAGACATTTTAAAATCAACAGGAAGGAAAGTGATCCCGTAAAGGTATCTTGTAATCATCCCTTTGGGGCTTACAGCTATAATTGCTGAAGGATGAACAAAGTCTAAGCCTACAGCTTTAGTTTTGAATCCTGCTGCATCTGTTATCTTAAAAATGGACAAACTATCCGTAGTTAGAAATATCCAACCATCACTTTTGCCTTTTGAATAGCGATCGACAAACTTATCTTTTTTAGCTTTAGCTTTTTCAGGAGTATCTCTAAAATTAAAACTAATAGTTATAACCTGATAATCTTTCCCTAATTCTAGTTTAGTCTTTTGCATTACACTGCCCAGACCTTCTAAAAGAGGGCTACATAAACCCGGGCAATCAAAATATACAAATGAAAGAATAGTAGGTTTAGTAATTAATTGAGCTAAAGTTACAGTATCTCCTTTGTCATTAACAAACTTAAGGTCTAATGGAATTGTATTACCCAGATGTTCAACAATACCAACTTCAGGGTCGTTGTTAAGCTGAGCTTGCAATTGAAAGAATGTTGCAATTAAAAAGACAATTGATATAAGAATACTTTTTTTCATGTTGTTTTTATTATCAGCTTATTATTTAGCTCCAATCTTATTTATTCTGAAAAGATTTCTAACTATCAATAATAAAAACAATCCTACAACAAGTACTATTGAAGTGTAAGTTATAATAATCCACCATGGAGCTAATTTCAATACATTCCAGATAGCTCTTTTAGCAGTTAAACTCGGCTTGTCATTAGGAACTCCTATAGTTAACTTAGTTTGAGATTCAATTTCACCATAAATTTCATCACTAACTTTAACTATAATATTAAGATTACCTATACTATCGCCTGGTAAGTCTTTAGGGAAATTAAAGCTTGCATTTCCATCTTTATCAGTTCTTATAGTTTTGTCAATTTGTAGCTTGCCAAAATATCTGTTTACAAACAACATTATTTCAGCATCCTTCAACACAACAACTCCAGAAGTTTCATTTGCTTTAACAGAAACATTCATCTTGTTAGTAGCTGCATTAAAATTCATATTAATTTTAACTAGCTTACTCTTTGATGGATCAGTTTTTGAAAGTACCTGAACGTATTTCTTATTAAGACTCCTTATATATGAAATTACTTTCCAGCGTTCTTCTTCTGATAAAGTATTCTTAAAGTTAGGCATTGCATTTCTGCCTATATTAAGAATATACATTAACTCACCATCGGTTAATGCTTGTGTTAAATCTGCTGACAATTCAGGTGGAGCTGGATTTAGAGTCTTAATACCATTGCCTTTCCCTAAATCACCATGACATGATTTACAGTTTTTAGTAAATATTGCTTCTCCTTCTTTAGCTGTAGTATTATCGAACTTAATATAGCTGTTCTTTGCCTTTTTATCAGCTGGTATATCCCAACGTTGTGCATTTATTTGCAAACAAAAGAAAGCAATTAGTATAAATGCAATCGTGATTTTGATATTGATATTTTTTCTAAACATAATTATTTCTTTTATTTGGTTTATTCGCATCTCTCTAAAGTTTCCTCAACAGGAATAATTGGAACCAATTTTGATATACTTGTAATTATTATCAGTACCAATATTATTGGGGCAAGTGACACAAGTGATTCTATTAAAGTAGGGGTGTACACTTTAAAGTTCAAAGGAACATTTTGAATAGGTAAGAAAGGGTGTTCCATAGTTGGCACTACTATTATATATCTTTTTAACCAAGCTCCTACTATAACAAATAAGGCTATAATTAACATTGGTTGAGGCTTCCTCATCTTTTTAATAAGTAATAATAATATTGGTAAGATAAGACCGAAGAGCTGAACTGACCAGAACAATATTGCATGGCTACCTGTAAATAAATCATGTAGATGCGCCGAATCGTATTTCTGCATTTTATAAGCAGGAACCATGTATTCATTTATATTAAAATAAAGATAAACCAAAGAAACCAGTACTAAGAGTTTTCCCATCTTATCAAAATGAAATTCGGTAATGTATTCTTTAAGGTTATAACTATTTCTGTAAATAACCATTGCTATAATAACAGCAGCAGTACCCGATACAAAAGCTCCCGACACAAAGTAAGGTCCAAAAATACTACTGTCCCATCCGGTTCTTGATGTGCTTGCAAACAACCAAGAAGTAACAGTATGTATGGCTAATGCTACAGGGATAATAAGAACAGATAATATTAAGATTGATCTGTTTAATATCTTTTTTTGTTCATCAGAACCAATCCAGTTCAACGAAAGTACTTTGTAAATACTCTTAAGATATTTAGGAATCTTATCAATCTTTTCATAGCAATATTTCATATCAGGGATTAAAGGTAAATAAAGCAGTAAAGCACTAATTACAACATAAACTGTTACCACTGTTACATCCCAAAGAATAGGTGATTGAATTCTTCCATAAAGGAAAACATTAATAAGTCTCTCAGGACGTCCCATGTCTGAGATAATAACTAGGCCTGCAACTGCTGCAAATGCTAAAGCAATTATTTCAGCTATTCTTGCTAATGGTGCCGACCATTTAACTCCTGATAACCCTAGAACTGAAGTAATCAACATCCCAATTAAACTGGTTGCTACAAAGAAAACAAAGTTGGATATATACATTCCCCACGAAACATAATCTCCCAGTCCTGTTACGCCTAGTCCTTTGTCTAACTGTATGGAGTATGCATACATACATACCAAAAAAGAAGTTATTAGAAATCCCATCCATAACTTAAATCCATAATTAAGTCGTATGTGACTTAATAAATCGGATGTAATTTTATTGTGTTTTGATTCGTCTAACATATATTTGTCAATTATGCATTTGTATTTCCAATATGTTCACCTGCTTCCGGTTTATCTTCTTCTTTAAATGGTTGTGTCCTATTCTTTGGAGGTAGATAGTAAACTCTTGTATCTGTTCCTAATTCGGGCAACAATCTGTAGCCAGCATTATCTTCTATTAGCTTCTTAAATCTAACAGTTTCTTTAGTAGTTCCATTGGTAACAGCATCTTCGTTTTCATCACCAAAATAATAAACACCATTAGGGCAAGCTGAAACGCAATAAGGCAATTTGCCTTCTCTGCATCTATCTGCACTAAAACAACATTTACTAACGGTACCTTTCTTCTGAGGAACGTTTAGTTCAGGATTGTAAACAATGTTTTTATCCTCTTCTTCATGTAGAGGTTCTGTCCAGTTGAAAACTCTTGCACTATATGGACAAGCTGCAATACAGAAACGACAACCTATACAAACTTCGTTATCAATTAAAACGATCCCATCAGGACGTTTGTAAGTTGCATCTACCGGACATACTGCTACGCATGGAGGATTATCGCAATGCTGACAAGGTTTTGCCATATAAAAAGGTGCAGTGTTTTTGGATTCCTGCATCTTTAATACATTAATATGATGTTGTTCGGGACGGAGATGATGTGCATCCTGACAAGCACTCATGCACTTACGGGCATTCTTGCATTTAGATAGGTCGATAACCATTACCCAACGCTTGCCTTTAATGCCTTCGCGTGCTTGCTTTTGCATGTAGGTAAGGTTTTCAGCTTTAAACTTGCCTACTTTTGTTGCATCGTTCCTATCTATTTCCAGAAGCTCATTTTCGGCAGTTAAAACTTTTATTCTGGCGCCTTTAGTTTTTCTCTTATCATAGTTGATGCCGGCTAGTATTGCAGAGCCTGCTAACACACTCCCGATACCAACTATACCTACTTGTTTTAAGAAATCCCTTCTTGTTTTTTCTTTAGGTTGTTCTTCTTTTTCACTCATTTCTTTTGATTCAAATTTGCAAATAGAATGTTAATTATAGTTTGACAAAAATAATACTTTATTTTATAATAATTGTGTTATTCTTTATTAAAATACTTCTTTACTTACATTATTTTAAAATGTAATTTTATATTGAGATCAAATTATAGGTAAAAATTAAAAAAATGAGAACAGAAGTATTAATTTAGCATGAATTTATTTTAGTTTAACTTAATTTTATTAACAACTAAATTGGATAAATTGTTTTGTGAAAAGCAAAAAAAACTGTTAAAACAATATCAATTGTCGTTATTCTTATAATTATCATGA
>JBAXLO010000039.1:0-27798 GCA_037134755.1 Bacteroidota bacterium
TGCCATACTAATACTCCACTAATTCCATTGCCTAACGGAATACCTTCGTCCCACGAATTGGCTAAAGTGTTATAATGCAAATCATGTTTGAATTCTTTTGTTGCATTTTTACTTTGTGAGAAGCTGCTAATTACTATCAATACAAATGCAAATAATAGAATTGATCTTTTAAAATATTTATTCATGACAATTGGTTTTAATAAAGTACAAAAGTATGAAAAAATATTACAATTTTACCGTTAACTTTTTTAATAGTACCGTTAACTGATTTGTTGTTGAAAATATCATTCAAAGCTATTACTTTTACAAACTGAATTTGTTTTATAATAAAAATTTATACTGTTGCGATTATACGATGTAAATAATCATTTTTTAATTTATTGTAGTTTGATTTCTAAATTTACCTCTCCACTTATTCTATTAAGTGGAGAGTTTTTATTTATAGACTAACTACTTATCTCAAAAGAAAAAATCATCTCTATAAAGAATAAAAAACTTTTTCCTTCGTTAATAGTTTTTACAAAGAATACAATTATCTTTGCAACTGAATGAACAACATTTTAAAGATATATTTACTGGGCTTGTTTGTACTGATAAACACAAGTATGTTTGCACAACAAAGAGAAAAGAAGATTGTGCAATTTGCCGGTGTTGTAGTTAGTGCCGACAATAAAGAGCCTGTTCCTTTTGCTCAGGTATTGATTAAAAGTGGTAAAAGGGGAGTGCTTGCTGATTTACATGGTTTCTTTACTTTGGTTGTCCACGAAAGTGATACTATTATTTTTAGAGCTGTTGGGTATAAAAGAACTTATTATTTTATACCTGATTATATTAATAGCGAAAACATAGCTGTTGTTCAATTAATGGTTAGAGATACTATTCTATTACCTGTAACACAAATTTATCCATGGCCTTCAAAAGAGAGTTTTAAGAATGCATTTGTAAATTTAAAAGTAAAAGATGATGATTATGAAATAGCAATGAAGAATCTTGCCCGCGAACAATTAAAAGATATTATTAGAAATGATAAAGCAGCCGGGACAGATTTCGATAGATTTAGAATGGATGGGAGTATGAATTACCGTTATTATGTTGATCAACAAATTAGCAAATTATATTATAACGGACAATATCCTCCTAATAATCTATTAAATCCTTTAGCTTGGTCTCAATTTATAAAGGCATTGCAGAATGGAGATTTAAAGGTAAATCAATAAATAATATCAGCAAATATTGCATGGAAAACAACAAAAGAATAACATTACATATCGTTTATATATCCTTTGTCTTATTATTACTTAGCTTACCTAACATGTTATTTTCGCAAGAGAATGCAAAGGTAGTCGGTAGAGTTACAAATGAAAATAATCAGCCATTACAATATGTTACTGTTGGTTTATTATTAAATAATATAAGTACAACTACTGATCAAAAAGGGAAATATACTTTAAATGTACCTGCAAAGAAAGAATACAAAATCATGTTTCAATGTATGGGTTACCAAGCTCAGACATTTAATATTACTTTAAAACCTTCGGAAGTAAAAGAAATAAATGTAATTTTAAGAGACACTACCACGATATTAAATACTATTGATATAACAGATACACATCTTAGAAATTCTAATTTCTCTCGCCTCGACCCTAAACATTCCAGTGAAATACCTAATCCAAGTGGTGATGGAATTGAATCTTTGATAAAGACATTAGCCGGTGTGCATTCTAACAATGAACTAAGTTCGCAATATAGTGTAAGAGGTGGTAACTTTGATGAGAATCTTGTTTATGTAAATGATATAGAAATTTATCGTCCTTTTCTGGTTCGTTCCGGCGAACAGGAAGGATTAAGTTTTATTAATGCAGATTTGGTTAGTTCTATATTATTTTCAGCAGGAGGTTTTGATGCTAAGTATGGTGATAAGATGTCTTCAGCATTAGATATTCAATACAAAAAGCCTACTGTGTTTGCCGGCTCTGCATCAATGAGTCTTTTGGGTGCTTCTTTACATCTGGAAGGTAGCGCTGATAATTCTAAATTTACTTATCTGGTAGGAGCGAGGCAGAAATCAAATCAATATGTTCTTAATTCATTACAAACTCAAGGAGATTATCGCCCTTCATTTACGGATGTTCAAACTTTGCTTACCTATAACTTTAATAAGAAAACAGAACTTTCTTTTTTAGGAAACTATGCAAGGAATGTTTACCAGGTAGTGCCAACTGATAGAGAAACTGATTTCGGCACAGTTAACAATGCTATGCGGTTAAAGATATATTTTGATGGTCAGGAAGTGGATAAATTTGAAACCTTCTTTGGAGCATTATCTTTAACTTATCGTCCTACTAATAAGATTAAAATTAAAAATATTGTTTCTGCTTTTCAAACTTATGAAGACGAAACTTATGATATACAAGGCGAATATTGGCTTTATCAGTTAGGCACTGATATGGGTAGCGATCAGTTTGGTAATCCTACCTTTAATCGAGGTATAGGTACTTATTTAAATCATGCCCGGAATAACTTACATGCTAATGTTTTTAACTTCGAAAACAGAGGTACAATTGTTAAAAAGAATCATAATTTTCAATGGGGGATTAAATATCAGAGAGAAGAAATTATCTATAATCTAAATGAATGGAAAATGGTTGACTCATCAGGTTATACTATTCCAACTTATCCTGATTCTATTAATAGTCAAAATCCTCCTCATTATTTCCCCGAACTTCAAAACGTTTATAAAGCAAATTATACGCTTCCATCAAATAGGATTACTGGTTTTATACAAGATGAATGGGCAATTGATGGACAAGATTCGGGTAGATATAAATTAATTTATGGAGTTCGTTTTAATTATTGGGACTTAAATAAAGAATTTCTTGTAAGTCCGCGACTTACTTTCTCTTTTAAGCCTAGATGGAAACGAGATATCTTATTCAGATTGTCATCAGGGGTTTATTATCAATCTCCTTTCTTTAAAGAGATGATTGATTTGGCAGGTAATTTTCATTCTGATGTAAAAGCTCAACGATCAATACATTTTGTCGCTTCAGCCGATATGAATATTAAGTTATGGAGTCGTCCTTTTAAGTTTGTTACCGAAGCTTATTATAAATATCTTGACAATTTAATTCCTTACGTTGTTGATAATGTTCGCATACGTTATTATGCTAAAAATAATGCTACCGGTTATGCCGCAGGTCTTGATTTACGACTTAATGGTGAGTTTGTTAAAGGCATTGAATCCTGGGCTAGTTTATCATTAATGCAAACTAAACAGAAAATAACTTATGATACTAATGGTACCGTAACTGTTACGCCTTACATTCCTCGTCCTACTGATCAGTTTCTTACTTTTAGTATGTTTTTTCAGGATTATCTACCTAAACATCCTAATATTAAGATGCATTTAAATTTGGTGTTTGGTACAAGTTTGCCTTTTGGCCCTCCCAATTCTTTGCCTGATAAACAAGTGTTGCGTATGCCATCTTATAGAAGGGTTGATATAGGTTCTTCCTTCTTATTGAAAGATAAAAATAAACTATATTCAGCTAAGAATATATTCCGTAGAGTAGGTGATATCTGGTTTAGTATTGAAGTGTTTAATTTGTTGGATGTAAGTAATACCATTTCTTACACATGGGTAACTGATATTGATAACCGCCAATATGCCGTTCCTAATTATTTAACTCCACGAATGCTTAATGCTAAACTTTTGGTTGAGTTTTAGATTTCTTTAAATCTGATTTGTATTCAGAAGGAGTAAGACTTGTATACTTCTTAAATGCTGTATTGAATGACGATTTAGAGTTAAATCCTACTGTCTTAGCAATACCTTCCATAGAGTAATTTTCATATTTATCAGATTGTAACATCTCTTTTGCATCGTTTATTCTATGTGTATTAATATATGTATAGAAATTATTGCTGAAATTTTCATTAATAACCTGCGATAAGTATTTAGAATTAGTATGTAAAGCATCCGCAACATTCTCAATCGTTAGCTTATTATAAAAGTATGGTTTCTTTGACATATATTCTTCAAGACTTTGAATTAATGACTTCTTTTGAGCTTCGGTAAGTGATGATTTATTATATTTCAATACTTGTTTAGTTTTCTCATTCGTTTCATCAATAATATCAAACTCAGGTTTAATTATAGGTGCTTTACCATTATTTTCTTTACTATATAAGATTGCAGAATCAACAAATTCTTTATTAAAATCATTATTAAAAATATTCTTCTGATAAATACCATAAAGTGTTATGAATAGATTAAAGCCTAACATTAATATATTAAATATAATTCTATTCGGTATATTGCTTTTTATTCCAAAGAAATGAACAGTATCTATAACAATAAATAATAGTATAAAACAAGATGATATTACTTTAATCCATTTTAAATCAATGTTCTCTTTATAAGAAAAGATGTCTTCTATATCTTTTTTATAACTACTGTAGGATATTATTGAAAAGATAGAATAACATATCAATTGAACATTTAACAAGCCAAATACTCCAATTTTATTTATCGAGCGTAAATAGATTATCAGGAAATTAGTAGTAGTTTGTGTATAACCACCTGAAACAAACCATAGCTTTTCTGAAAAAGAAAGAAAGAGATAGGGGAGATTTAAGACTAATATAAGTATTGCCGGAACAAAGTGTATTATGTCTTTTTTAGTGAATATAAAATTGCGATGTGTAATTGTTTGTATATAAAAATAAAAAAAAGGAATAAATAGCAATGCTATAGGTACCGTGATATAATACGCATAAGTAAGTATGGTGTAATTTGCATAGTAATATGATAAACTTAAGCCAAAATACACTGCACTTAATGTCATAAATATACTTAGCATTATAAATGACTTGTTATTTGTCTTTAAGAAAAGAAAAATAAACAATATCATAAATATGATAGACTGGTATACTATGATAAAACTAAGCAACTTATCTGATAATTCCATATTGAATTAAATATTTTACAAAAATAGTTTAAATATATAGATATTTGAATATATATAACAACAAAATTTAGTTTTTTATTCATTAATTGTATGTTAAATACTATTAATAGTGTTTTGTATTATTTAAGATGTATTAATTCATGTATTCATACATATATAATATATATAATTGGATTATATTTACGAATTTTGCAAACTAATTATTAACATTAAATTTAAATTATATATACAATGACAAAAGTAAATACAATCTTAAAAAGTTTTTTAACAGTATTGTTGTTCTTGTTATTAACAAGTAATATTAATGCTCAAAGTTATGTTGAAATAGGAACAGGAACTGTATCTGCATCTATGCCTATTTATTCTTCATGGAATTATTCGTGGAGTTCATTAATTTATCCACAGTCTGGTTTAGGTACTGCTAAAACTATCATCAAAATATCTTTAAACTGTACTAATGGCCCTAAAACTGTTACCAATCAAAAGATTTATATCAAACATAGTTCTAGTGCTATATTTTCGTCAAATGCTTACGAAGATCCTACTAACAATGGTTATACTTTAGTTTATACAGGTAACTTATCCTTTGTTAATGGGTGGAATGATATTTCAATTACTCCTTTTGCTTATAATGGTACTGACAATCTTATTATTCATTGGGAGAACTCTTGGGGCAATACTTATGGTCCTAATTTTAATTCTACAACATCGACAACTAATAATAATAAAAACTGTGGTAGTGATACCGGTTTCCCAACTACATCCGGCACTTTAAATCCTTATCCTAGCAGTCTTACTAATATAAGATTTTATTATAATTCTACAGGACCAACAACTCCAGGCACTCCTAATCCTACCGATAATCAGGATAAAGCTTCTGTTAGTACAAATCTTTCTTTTGTTTTGGGCACAAATACTACTAATTATGATATTTATTTTGGTTTAGATTCTTTGGGCGTTAATGGTCTTTCAACTTCATATAAGGTAGTTGATAATTCAACAGTATCTGCTCCGGGAACATTTACTTATACTCCATCTGCATTATTACTATCTAAAACTAAATACTTCTGGAGAGTTGTTGCTAAAAACGGAACTACATCCGAAATATCTCCTTTATGGAAGTTTACTACACAACTAGTTATTTCAACTTTCCCATATTCTTATGGATTTGAAGATTCAACAGTTTTTTATCCCGGTTGGTATGGTTCATTTACCGATTGGACATATCCAACTACAGGTAACAATGCTATCTGGAACTTAACTTCTGTTGCTAATGCATATTCGGGTAATTCAGCAGCTTGTGCTAGTCCTAATACAGGCACAACTTCTTCTTCATTAATGACTCCTAGGTTTATTATCCCTGCTAATTATAGGATATCTTTCTGGTGGAAGAATGCTGATCCTCAATTAAAGATTGCCAATAAGGATTCTACATATTTTGAAATATCAACAAATGGTGGTACTTCATGGACTATCCTTGATGTGTTATCTCCTTCTATCGGCATGTCTGCTTATATTAATTCAATTAAGGATTTAAGTTCTTACGTAGGCAATAATGTATATTTTAGATGGAGATATAATTTGTCAGTTGCAAGTGGCTACAAAAATGTTTATATTGATGATATTAAAGTAGAACCTATACCAAGCGGGGCTATCATTAATTTAAGTGAAACTAACTATGCTTTTAAAGAATTATATGTTAATGGCATTACCAAACATAAAGTTATTATAACAAATACAGGTATTGTAAATCTCGTTATCTCAGGTGTAAATGTTACTGCCCCTTATTCTTGTTCTTATACAGGAACTATATTGCCACTTCACAGTGATACTGCTACAATTGTCTTTACTGCTACTACTACCGGCACTTTTAATCAAGGGTTAACAATTAATACAAATAGCGTTACAGGAAATAGTACTATATTATTAAGTGGTACTGTTCAGTCGTTGCTTCCAAGTCTTTACGAAACTTTTGAATCTGTTGCTGTAGATACAATTCCAGCACATTGGAACAAGTTAAGAACTAAAGATCCTTATCAAACTACCAATAATATCTCTGTAAAGAATTCACCAACTGATGCGCATTCGGTACCTAATGTTGTTAAGTTCTATAATAATACAGATACTCTTTCGCCTTTGATGTTAATTACTCCGGGTGTTACTAACTTTTCAAGTGATACCTTAAAATTTTGGGCATCTAAAACACATTATAATACTGCAATGGTTCAGTTAACTGTAGGTTTGATGGATGATCCTTACGATGCTACTTCATTCGTCCCAACTAGCACTATTACTCTTGCAGATTCGATGATGCAATACGTTATAACTTTTAATACATCTAACACAAAGCCTTATATTGCCTTTAAACATGCTCAGGCAGCTCCATCTTGTAGTATTTGGCTCGACGATGTTTCATGGCAGAGTGGTGCAATTACAGTTCCAAATCCTGTGGCTTTGGTTGCTCCTTTAAATAATTCAATCAATAATATAATAGTACCAACTTTAAAATGGACTGATGCAGGTGGCTCACCAACAGGATATAAGTTGAGTTTGGGAACTAATAATCCTCCTACAAATATCATTAATAATATTGATTTAACTTCGGCTACTTCTTATCCAATAGCTTCGGCATTACAATATAATACAACTTATTATTGGCAAATTACTCCTTACAATACCAATGGCAGTGCTGTAAATTGTCCTGTATGGAATTTTAAAACGATGAGTGATCCTACTGTTTATACTTTGCCTTGGAACGAAGGTTTTGAAAGCGTTACACAAACATCAGGCTATGATTATCCTTTAGGTTGGTCAATTGAAAATGGTAGTTCTCAATCTACTTGCTGGGATTTAATTGTCAACAATACTTCTAATCCAACTAATGCTCATTCAGGACAAGATGCTATGCACATTGCTTTTAGTTTTCTTGATAATAACAATGATTGGTTATTTAGTGTGCCAATTCATTTAACCGGAGGCACTACTTATAAGTTTGGTTTCTGGTACAAGACAGCTATTTATATTTCGGGTGTTGATTCTTCGTTTGAGAAACTTGAAGTTAAATGGGGCAATGCTGCCGATTCGAATGCTATGACTGTAGGTACTATCTTTAATAATAATTTTATGAGATTTCCTAACTGGACATACTTTACCTCTAACATTACACCTACTACTACAGGTAATTATACTTTCGGTTTCCATTCATATAGTGATGCATTACAATATCTAACCTTTGTTGATGATGTGTCTTTAGCTTTAGCTAATGGTATTGACGAAAACACAAATAATGCATTCAATGTGTATCCTAATCCTACTACCGGTAAGTTTATTATTAAATTAAATGATAATAATAAAGGCATTGCCGAAATATCAATTACCAATATAATAGGGCAGGAGGTTTATAGAACAAAAACCAACCAGCAGTATATTAATATTGATTTGGAAGGTTTAACTAAAGGAATGTATTTAATTAAGATAACTTCAGATAATAAACAATCAGTAAAGAAAATAACCAAAAACTAATCAATATATACCCAAACGTTAAAGCTCCCTGAAACTTCGGGGGGCTTTTTATTTATACAATTTTAATTTAATTTTGGCTCCCTGAATCTTCGGGGAGCTTTTTTTGATAGATATTACGTTTTTATATTGTATTAATAACCTGTAAGCAGCAAACCTCTAGCTCCTTTAATACCACATTTTTGGTATTGATTATATGTTTGAGCTGCTTTTTCTCTAGTCTTATCCGGAGTATCTTTTAGTATCCACGAATCAATTATAGTATCCAGAGTATAAGCTTCAGGGCACATCAGATTTGATGTCCATATAAGTGGATAAGCCCCTGAACTTTTTATTTGTTTGGCAAAAAAGTTCTTGCTTGCACATGCTAATATCACAACTTCTCTTTTCTGATTATCAGCTTTCGCTGGATATGTATCCAATGTAAAATCCATTAATCCATCATGCCCTACATAGCATATCAAATTGCTGTTTCCACCTGCATTTATCTTTAACGAATCCACATTTATCAGATACTTATCTTTACCCGAAGCATAGTTTAAGAAATCAATTATAGTTTGCTTTATCATTTTACCATTGTAAGCATCTGCAACCAAATATACAGCTGAGGTTTTATGTTTAAAGATGATCCTTTCGTAGATATATTTTGTAGGGTTATTTATTTGTTTGATAAGTTTCCAATCCGATTGTTTTTTCATAAATGTTTTAACACCAAAACCACAACCCCAATAAAGATTATTTGCAGGATCTTGTCCATTACCTATTCTTTTGGGAACAGGCACAATACCCTGATTAACATTATCGCAAAGCGCAACCAAAACATGTATATATCTTGTTTGATTAAAGCCTTGCATGGATGCAAACATTACTATAATGATAAATATATTTCGCATAGATTACTTAACGTTCTTATACACTTTAATATTTTATCATACCAAAACAAAAAAAAGAAAATACACCTTAAAATATACCTAATATTTCATTCCATGCTATCATTTGATGAATTTTGATTGATTATTGGCAATAAAAAAGCAGCCTCATAACAAACGGCGTGCCAAAGTTGATTTTTTGATCATTTTATAATTAATACAATAATAGCTTGTTGCGAAGTAAAAAAAGCTTTTTCAAATTCGCAATGCCTTGGTCGAAATTTGGACTAGGGCATTGAGAGGTCGCAATGCCCTAGTCTGAAAATGAACCATGACATTGAGAGCTCACAATGCCCTAGTCTGAAAATGAACCACGACATTGAGAGGTCGCAATGCCCTAGTCGAAAAATGAACTATGACATTGAGAGGTCGCAATGCCATAGTCGAAAAATGAACTACGACATTGAGAGGTCGCAATGCCCTAGTTGGAATTTCAAACATGGTATTTACAAATTGAAAAGCCATAGTTGATATTTCATAAACTAAATATCTTTTTAAAGGAATCCATTTTGGTTTTTCAACCATAGGTTTTCTTTCAAGCGGAAGCTTATTCTGTTTTTAAGAATAAGTATTTATTAAGATAGAAAGCTATTTTTAGAAACTAGATATGTTTTAGGCAGACAAATGTGTCCTAATCCAAATTAAGACCATGTAAGATATTATCTAAAATACGTTTTTCTAAATTAGAAGTTCGTAATTGCTTTACAGAACTTCTTTCAATCGTTTATAACCTGCCTTACTTGCTCTTATCTTAGCACCATTCGTCATTATCACCATATATGATTCCTTTTCGTAAAGCTGTATTTTATCTATTTGTGTGATATTTGCGATATAACTTCTGTGTATCCGTATAAATTTATTCTTATCGAGTTGCTCTTCTAATGTCTTCATGGTTTTTTCTTTCAGATGTTCTTCATCTTTAGTATAAACCATCACATAATCATCCTGAGCTTCTATATAATAAATATCATCGACAGGTATCACTACAATTTTATCACGTTCTTTAACCATAATGCGCTCGATGCTTTTATTTGTGTTAATAAAATCATTGAGTTGATTTATTTGCTTTAAAGGAATACCCTCTTTTTTATTCTTTCTCTCTATAGCCCTGTCAATTGCCTGATTTAATCTATCTTTAGAGAAAGGCTTTAATAAGTAATCCACTGCATTCAACTCAAAAGCTTTTATAGCAAACTCATCAAACGCAGTAGTAAATATAATCTGAGGATGATTGTTGCCAAGTAACTCCAACATTTCGAAGCCAGTAAGTTTGGGCATTTGTATATCAAGAAATATTAAATCGGGTTTCAATTCATTAATTAATTTCATACCTTCGAAACCATCTTTAGCTTCTCCCACTATCTCAATATCATCCCTTTCGGATACAAAACTCCTTATAATTATTCTTCCCGGTTCTTCGTCTTCAATTATTATTGTTCTCATTGTTGTGGAATATTTATTGTGACTTCAAAATAATTATCTATATCATTAATCTTCATCAAATCATTATTATTATAGAGCAATAGCAAGCGTTTGCTTATATTACTGAGCCCTGTTCCTGTGCCTTTTTTATTAACAACATTCTTATCATAATCATTACCTATTATAATAGTTAACGTCTTATTATCACTAATCTTACTTTGAAGATTGATTTTAACTTCTTCAGTTGAGTTATACACTCCATGTTTTATAGCATTCTCAACCAAAGGTTGTAATACCATAACAGGAAGTTTCATATCTTTAGTAGCTTCATCAATATCTTCATTAAATTTTAACCGCATCCCAAAACGTATCTTTTCAATCTCAAGATATTGTTGCAAATGATACAGTTCTTGTTCTAGGGTAGTCTGTTTTTCGTCGCCCTGCTTCAATGAATACCGCATAAACTCCGAAAGCTTAATAATAATGTCTTGAGCTAATCCAGGATTGGTAATAGTTAACGAGCTAATAGAGTTTAAGCTATTGAACAAAAAGTGTGGATTAATTTGTGATCTTAAAGCATTAAGTCGGCTTTCCTGCAAAAGATTATCCAATAAAGCCTTTTGTTTGATTTGTGTTTGAATGTCTTCGTAATACACAATCAAATAATAAATCATAACAATAATACTGAAGTAAATAACCCCTGTTAACACCCTCCACGGAAGTGAATGTATTAAGAAGCTATGATAACTAATAGTTGTGATAAGATTAAGAATGAAATAATCCAGCAACAACCAGAACGTGATAACAGTAATTCCTGTTAATGAATGATTGATGAGTTTATCGTAAAGCGTATTGTGATTATCTATTCCATATTGCAGCGCATACCATACTCCAATGCTGAACAAAAAGAAAAGCAAATTGCTTACCACACTATCATAAATAGATAAGTTTAGTGTTAAGCCAATTAACTTCCATAAAACCATAATATGGATACTACTTACTAGTATCCATATTATGAAATAAATTATTAAAGTCTTTGCATTTTTAAGGAGGGGATGCAGCATACACAGTTATGTATTATTTTTTAGCACTTTTAATTTCTCCACCACCAAAAGCTGCAACTCCTTTAATAACTAAAGTTTTATTAGTATTAACAGGTACATTTATCATATACCTTTTGTCAGAAAAGCCACCCAAAGCAGAAATTACTTCTATCCTAACATTCCAATCAGAAGGAATTCTTAATTCAACACCTCCAAAAACACAAATTACTTCCAGATAATTTATGCCATCAGCTAAAACAGCATTAGTTAAATCTATCTTTGAACCACCAAAAACAGTAACTATCTCACCACCTTTAAAATCTTGAGAAGTTACAATACGTTCTCCTCCACTGAAAATTAAGATTTGCTCAATATAATCTTCACCACCATTATTAATAGTATAAGCATGACGATGTACGTGATGACGACCTCTCTTGAAAATTATTAAAACACCTCCAAGTATAAGCAATGAAGGCCAAAAGATTTCATGAAAGTTAATTGGAAGGTTGAAAAACTCAGGAGCTAAATAAGCAGCACCAATGATGATTAGAATAATGCCGGGGACTCTTTTATGATTGGCAACCCAAGTAAGACCAATGGCAATAAGAAGCATTTGCCACGAAAAGATAATATCAGAAACAAAAGGTGAAAGAATACCTATGTTTTTTAAGATAAACAATATACCGGCAGCTACTAGCAATAGCCCTAAGATTAAATGTTTTGATTTATGATTTTTATCATCACAATGATTATGTGTTTTCATTTTATTAGTATTAATTTTTAATGGTGCAAAATTACATTAGTTTTATACACTAGCGTTAATACAAATCGGTTAACTAGTTAGATTTGTCGGTAAAATAATTAATTTTTATTAATTTTGTCATTTGAAATAAATACTGTACTTTTACAGAGCGAAATAAACAAGCATTAAAATGGCAAATTTAATAAATAAAGAAACATTATTTGAGACATATAGTGATTATGGTAACGAATTTATTATAGATATAATTGATATATTTCTTAATGAATATGAAGAAAAGATTAATTTTATCGAAGAAGGAATTAAAAATAAAGATGCAGAGAAAGTGCACTTCTGGTCACATAAACTCAAAGGATCGATTAAAGCATTCTTTGCTCCCGAACCTGCCGAAATAGCTTATACTATCGAAAAACTAAGTACAGCAGGAATATTTGAAGGTGTTGAGGAATTATTTATTAAGCTTAAAGAAGAATGTATTCTTTTTATAGATGAACTTCTTGAGCTTAAAGATGAATTAAAGTAGATGTTATCTAACTTTATCAAGCCTGTTTAAACCATCAATAGCTAATTGAAAGTTCGTTTTTAATTCAGTAGCTGTTTTAAAATCTTTTTTAGCCTTGGTATATTCTTTGATCATTTCATAAGAAAGCCCTCTATTATAATATGCTTCGTAATAAGAACTATCAGAGGTAATAGCATCAGAGAAATTCTTGATTGCAAGATCATATTTATTTAAATGTATCAAATAAATATACCCTGAATTAAAATAAGCTTCTTTATATTTAGGATTTATTTGAATAATGTTGTCATAAGATTTTAAAGCAGCATCATACTTATCGGTTTCCTGATAATACATACCCAAAGCATAATGAGCTTCAATACTTTTAGGTTTTAAATTGATAGCACTATTAAAGAAATCTATAGCATTTTTACTTTTTCTTATCGAAAACAATAAGCCCAGCTGCATATACGCATCAAAATACTCAGGGTTAACTTCTACAGTCTTCATATAATATTTCACAGCACTGGTAGTGTCTCCTGATTCTTTATAAGTTAAACCTTTTACAAAATAAGCTTTTGCTTTTAAATTATCAATTTCTATTGCTTTATCAGCAAATTTATGTACGTCTTCATACTTCTTTAGGTAAAGATTTAACTCAGCTAATTTAACTAAGGCTTCAGTACTTTGCGGATCAAGTGCCAATGCTTTATTAAGAGCATCATTACAATTTTCCACTTTTGTCATTGCTAAATAAATATCTGAAAGAGTAATATATAATTCAGATTTCTTAGGATTTAGCTGAATTGCTTTATTGATATCTTCCAAAGCATTGTTAATTTGATTTGCATTTAGATATGCTTTAGCCCTAAGATTATACAAAGTAGGGTTGTTAGGATCAGCATTAATCTTTTCAGTCATTGCTGCGATAGGATCAACCTGCACATTTTTATTGTCATTCTTAGGATGACAGTTAACAAATAGAATTGTAATTGTAATAAATATTAACAGCTTGAAATTATTCTTCATTTTTAGTATTAATTTGAGATAATGATAAAATCTTTTTATTATTCTGCAAAAGTACAAACTTTAAATACAATAATTAAAAAAATCGCAAAGGTATTTACAACCTTTGCGATTTTAATGTATTATGAAATAGGAACAATATTATTTAGATTGCTTTAGTAAGTAATTCTCTAATCTTTCCTTCTAATTCGTCAGCTAATTCAAGATTGTCTAACAATAATTGTTTAACACCATCTCTCCCTTGACCTAATTTAGTTTCGCCATAACTAAACCATGAGCCACTTTTCTTTATTACATTTAAGATTACACCAAGATCAATAATTTCACCAATCTTTGAAATTCCTTCACCATATACTAAATCAAATTCAGCAATTCTAAAAGGTGGAGCTACTTTGTTCTTCACAACTTTCACCTTTACACGATTCCCACTAATATTATCACCATCTTTTATCTGGCTTATCTTACGGATATCTAATCTTACAGAAGCATAAAACTTCAAAGCATTTCCACCGGTAGTTGTTTCAGGATTGCCAAACATTACACCAATCTTCTCACGCAATTGATTAATGAAGATGCAGCAACAATTGGTTTTGCTAATAGTAGAAGTAAGTTTACGAAGTGCTTGTGACATTAATCTTGCCTGTAAACCCATCTTGGAATCACCCATTTCACCTTCTATTTCGCTTTTAGGAGTTAGAGCGGCTACTGAGTCAATAACAATAATATCAATAGCACCCGAACGGATTAAGTTTTCAGTTATTTCTAAAGCTTGTTCACCATTGTCAGGTTGAGAAACTAATAACTCCGCAACATTCACACCTAGTTTCTTTGCATAAGAACTATCAAAAGCATGTTCTGCATCAATAAAGGCTGCATTACCACCTAGCTTCTGGCATTCTGCAATTGCATGAATAGCTAAAGTTGTTTTACCTGATGATTCAGGTCCAAATATTTCAATAACTCTTCCTTTTGGAAGCCCACCAATTCCCAATGCACTATCAAGTCCAATTGAGCCTGTTGAAATAACTTCAACATCTTCAATTGGAGAATCACCAAGCTTCATTATTGCACCTTTACCATAATTCTTTTCGATCTTATCTATAGTTAGCTGCAAAGCTTTCATTTTTTCACTCTTATCAGAGTTATCTGTATTTTGTTTACTCATAATATTATTATTGTAAATTGATTATTTATTTTTATTTATGCAATTCTTCTAATATCTGATGGGTGTGATTTTTTGTATCTACCTTTGTAAATATCTTTTGAATAATTCCTTTTTCAGAGATAACAAAAGTAATACGATGGATGCCATCATAAGATTTGCCCATAAATTTCTTATTCCCCCAAACTCCATAATCTAATATGATCTTTTTCTCAGTGTCAGGAATTAGAGAAAAAGGTAAGTCATACTTTTCTGTAAAACTTTGATGAGATTTTTCATTATCTGCGCTAACTCCAATTACTTTGAAACCATTTTCTATTAGTTTCTCGTGATTTTCTTTTAGATTACAAGCTTCTGCTGTACATCCGGGAGTATTATCCTTAGGATAAAAGTATAGAATTACTTTCTTTCCTTTTAATTCGCTAAGATTTATATTATTTCCGTTAGAATCTATAGCGTTAATATCTGGTGCTTTATCACCTTCTTTTAAGTGTGTCATAGTCTATTTAATTTGTTACAAATTTACGATAATAAATCCATTATTTTTAATAATTCTTATAAATAATAGATTTATTTTTATTAGTGCTACTATTTACAATAAAAACCCTTCCAGATTATCTGAAAGGGTCTTTATATTTTTGAAAAATGTTTCTTTTCTATTTTATTTCAGGATAGTAATTTTCTTTGTAAACGTATTACCACCTGAATTAATATTTAATATATAAATACCTTTATGTAATGTTGATAGATTTAAATTTAATGTATTGTCTTTTAAATTAAGTATATTATCCCATACCATTTCGCCAACAATATTATAAACTTTAATATCAATTTTAGAATCATTTAATCCAGATAAATCTAAAGTGAAATTACCATTAGATGGATTAGGATAAATGTTAACCTCTGGTATATTATTTGATTCAATACCGGCAGTAGATTTAGCAAGGCTAAATATGCCTTCTTCATTTGTTGAAAAGTTATAGGTTCCACCTCCAACACCACCAGTACCTGGATTAATGGTGTCTATAAAGAAATAACCATTGCCTGCACCACTCCATCCAAAGTTAAAATGATAGTGATAAACACTTGTTGTAGTTTGATAACCATCTAAAACAAATGCATGTCCGGCTGAACCATCATCTCCAGCATATAAAATAGGTCTTCCATAATTAACATCAGCTAAAACTAATGCTTGCCATTGTGCTTCTGTATAACTTGATTTCTTATGATAAATAGCAGATGTGTATTTAAAATAATTTTTAAATGCTTTCTCTGCTGTTGGTCCTTGATAATTAGTACTAGTTGTGCCAACAATTGCTCCAGAACCATTAACATCATAACTCATACCAACAGATATTCCACATTGAGACATTAATGTTGCAACAGCTGCATTTGTTGAAGTAACAGTATATGGCATAGATGCCCAGTTATAAGTAGTAGCACCAAAATTAGCAGAAAGAGTTCCATAATTATTAGTATAACCTGTTCCATAATGATTATAAGAATAAGAACCTGTTCCTTGTGGAGGATAAGCATTATATTTCATTATCTGAGCCATTGCTGTTGCTACACATCCGGTAGGGTTGTGATTACAATAGTTTGCATCATTATCAGCAGGACAAGAAGCATTATAATAACAACTTTGATCCCAATTAATACTTCCTAACATAGGTAAAACCTGTTCTACAGATGTAGTGCTTTTAGTATTTGAAGAATATATCTCCCATAGTTTTTTAATATTATCAGAAGCTTGAATATGGTTTGCTCTACTATTAGTTATTTCATTTTTGTATGAACTGAGGATCCAATTTAAAGCTGGTACATTTGTATTAACCGGAAAACCTTTTTCTAAAGAATAAGCTAATATTGGTGTAACATTACTTTCAGCAGAAATAATTATAAACCCATTGTCACCTATATTAAAGATATAATAAACAATATCATTATTATTAGTAATTACTTTTTCATTAGTTGTTTTAATTGCATCTTTTGAAATAGACTTAATAGAATTAGCTCTTTCAAAATAAAAATTTACTGCTACTACACGAGCTTTATCAATATTAACAACTTTTGCCCATGTATTTACTCCTATTAAAAGGATAATTAAGATTAAAAATACTCGTTTCATTATAATTTTGACTATTGTTTTTGTTTGATACTAATTAATAATATATACTTAGTTTTTTAAAATATACATTTGTATATTATAATTTAATACTTCGCCTCCATTTATTACAGTTGGTGTTTCAACATATCCAAAATAATCACCTGCTGTGTAACTATTACTGTTGTCATTATCTTTCCAAGCCATAATATAATATTTGTTTTTAGCTAAGCCAGTAAAAGAAGCTGTAGCTGAAGTTGCTGACCCAACAGAAGTAGTTGATGTTACTTTAGCATCATAGGTAGCTTTTAAATGGACTTCAACTTTTAAACCAGCACAATTAACAGTTCCTGTTTCAGTAGACAGTTTAGTCATTGTAATACTTATTTTTCCTGATGTTGTTGGAGTAGGAGTTGTAGTGTCTTTTTTACAACTACTAATGATTACAAAAAGACAAAATATACTTGATATTAAGATTGTTTTTTTCATTTTTATTAAGATTTAATTATTCAACAATAAATTTCTTAGTAACTTTGCTATTATCATTCTCAATAGAGATAAAGTAAAGCCCTTTATTTAAATTTGATAAATTGATATTTTCTGTAATAATATCAATGTTTTTATTTACGATTCTTTGATCAATTAAACGTGAAGTAATATCAAATATTTTAACCGATACAGAACCTTTATATTCATTGTTTATTATTAGTGAGAAATTACCATTGTTAGGATTAGGAAGAAGATTCACTGAATTAGAAATGTCACCTTCGTTAATTCCTAATGGATTACCTGCGATGTTTACAGGATATGCATTGATAACTGCATCCTGGCTATTATTCCAATTACCACCGGATGTATTAATACTATTTAAATAATAATATGCATTATCACTTCCTCCCCAACCTAAATTTATATGGTAATAATTAGGGTATTGAAAACCATCTATAACAAATGCATGTCCTCCATTTGTTGGATCATCACCACCATATAACACAGGTTTTTTATCAATTAAACAAGCTCTGATTTTAATATCCCATAATACATTAGTAGTACTTGATTTTAATAGATAAGTTGTAGTAGTTGAATATTTAAAATAGTTTTTTAAAGCATTAGCTGCATCATATAAAGATGCTGCTGATCCACCTGAACCATATTGCATATCAACAGAAATTCCTGCATGAACCATTAATGTAGCAACTGCTGAATTAGCAGCTGTAACATTTGCGGGCATTGATGCCCAACTATATGTTGTTGTTCCAAAATTTGCTGATAAAGCCGAATTGCTTGAATTAGTGTGTGAACCTACACCTTGAGCAGGCCATGCCCAGTATTTCATTAGTTGTGACATAGCTGTTGCAACGCAACCTGTTGGCATGTGATTGCAATAGCTTGGGTCGTTATCTGTAGGACATAAAGCATTGTAATAACAACTTTGATCCCATGTTGTAGCTAATAGTGGACCAACAGTAGTTATATCAGTTGTTGATTTTTTTGGGATAGTATTTGAATACTGTGCCCATGTATTATCAATCTCTTCATCTGATGGTAAACTATTTACTCTTGCTTCAGTAATTTGACTTTTAAAATGTGAAATAAAGTAAGCTAAAGTTGGTGTTACATTATCTAATGAAAAATTGTTTTCAAAAGTAAAGAATAAAATAGGATAGGTAGTTGATTCAGCTGAAATCATCAAACTTCCATTGTTATTACTAACTCTAAAAACATAAACTGCAGGTAAAGAATTGTCTGTTATGATTTCTTCTTTATCAAAAACAATGTCCTGAAAATTGACAGCATTTTTAACAAGTCTAACTCTTTCATAATAGAAATTCTTTGCGACAAGTCTTGCCTTTTCAATAGGTACTAATTCAGCTCTTGATATTTGTGATACAAGCATCAAGACTGTTAGTAATGAAAAAAGAAATGTAGATTTTGTTCTCATTTTTTTAATTAAATTTTTGATATATGATTTGTTATTATTATTATTTAATATTTTTGCAAACACCTGGTAACCCTTGACTAATAAATTTATTTATACCTTCAATATCTGTCTTTGAAAACTTATCACAAGAATAGATTTCAGTTAAAGGATTCTTTTCAAGTATCATTTTTAATAGAATGTCTTTATCTGGAGTTACTTTTAAACTGCTATATTCTTTGTAAGTGTATTTTAAGAATACAACGTTTTTACTTATTCCTCTATTATCCAAAAGGTAATTATTTTCTAATTTAGTAGGGTAAGCTAATTGTCCTTTGTAAAACACGTCTTTAACGTCAGGATAGGATACTATCTCCGATTTAGTATCATTCATTATAATAGGAACATAATTATAAAAATCTCCATTTGTCTTATAAATGATAACAGGAGCTAATGCTTTTGCTGATCTTTTTGGTACATTAACTTGGTTGTCACCATTAGTAATTGCTTGTTGTTCCTTACATGAAAATAATGTAAAAATTGATAAGATCATTACTAAATTAATACTTTGATTTTTAATCATTAATAAATTGTTTGATATCATAAATTAAGTATGCAAAAGTAATTAATATTTGTGATTTTAAAAACGTTTTTTGAGTTATTTTACTTTTCTTCTTAACAATTCTTTGTTAATTAAATTAAGTTCTCTTGTTGTTTGGTTTGCAATCGATGTATTTTCCTGAGCTCTTCTTATTAAATAGGGTAATACCGATTTAACCGGACCAAATGGAACATACTTAGTTACATTGTATCCCTGATTAGATAGATTGTAACTTATATGATCGCTCATGCCTAATAACTGTGCAAAATAAAATTTTGATGATTGTTTATCAAGATTCCTTTCATTGATTAATTGAGTGAAATATAAAGCACTTTCTTCGTTATGAGTCCCAACGCAAACACTAATCAAATCATTATTGTCCACACAAATTTTTATTGCTTTATCATAGTCTTTATCTGTCGAAACTTTATCAACATGAATAGGAGAGGGGTAACCCATTTCTATGGCTCTTTCTCTTTCTTTCTCCATATAAGCACCCCTTACAAGTTTTAATCCTATATAAAAGTTGTTTTCTTTTGCTTTACTTATCAATTCATTTAAAAAGCTGATTCTATCATGACGATACATTTGAAGAGTGTTATACACTATTGCTTTTTCCTTATTATATTTCAGCATCATTTCAGTAGTAATAGCATCTATCGGGTCTTGTATCCAACTTTCTTCAGCATCAATAAAAATAGGCAATTTATATTTATAAGCTCTATTACATAAGGTATCAATACGTAATTTTATTCTATCATATTCTTCTTTCTCTTTTTCAGTTAATTCTTGTTTTGAGTTTATCTTTTCTAATAATTCAAGTCTTGCTAATCCTGTAGTTTTAAAAACAGCAAATGGAATCTTAACATCATCTTTTGATCTTTCAATTACATCTAATATTTGAAGCATCACCTTATGAAAATTCTCTTCATTATTATTTCCTTCGGCAGAATAATCAAGAATAGTGCCAATTTTATATTCCCACAGTTTATTTATAACATTATTACATTCATTGATGTTTTCGCCTCCGCAGAAATGTTTAAATATAGTAGGTTTAACTATCCAGCTAATTGGTAAATGTGTTTTTAATGCAAAGCTTAGGAGTTTCTCTCCTATTTTAACCAATACGGGGTTTTTTATAGTATTAAAAAGAAAATGAGCGCTCTTTAATTCCTTTGTAGTCTTTGAGGCAAAGGCTATTTTGGTGTTTTCAAACATTAAATAAATCTTAATTATTAAATATTCTGCAAATTTACTAAATATTTCATTTATTATTCTTAAAGTTTTGTTAATTTTGTAAAGTATGAATCAAGTAAAAAAAATAATAAACGATACAGTCCAATTATATGCTGGAACTTCTATTTTAAAGGAGTTTGCAAATGATGACGAATTATTTAATTCCTTTTCAAATATTGTAATTATCGTCGATAATAATACTTATAATTATTGTTTACCTACCTTATTAAACAATATACCTCGTTTATCAGAGGCTATTATTGTAGAGGTTTCGAGTGGTGAACTTAACAAAAATATTTATTCAACGATAGAAATATGGAAGAGTTTATCTGAAATTAATCTGGATAGAAATGCGCTTATTATCAATCTAGGTGGGGGAGTTATCACTGATATGGGTGCTTTTGCAGCATCTACTTTTAAGAGAGGGATTCCTTTTATTAACATACCTACTACTTTGTTAGCTATGGTAGATGCTTCTGTAGGAGGCAAAACCGGCATCGATTTATTGAATTATAAAAATCAGATAGGGACCTTTGCAACTCCCAAAGCTGTTGTTATTGATACTATTTTCTTATCTACGCTTTCAAAAGAACAATTAATGAATGGTATAGCCGAAGTTATTAAACATTCATTAATTGCCGATAAAATCCTTTGGAAAAAACTTAGGAAAACTATTTTTGATAGTAATACTGATTGGGAAGACCTTATTATTAAGAATATTAAAATTAAACATAAGATTGTTAAGAATGATCCTTTTGAAAAAGGTGTTCGCAAACTACTTAATTTTGGTCATACTATTGGGCATGCTATCGAGAGTTATTCAATGACTAATGGTGACCGCCGCTTAATGCATGGTGAAGCCATTGTTATTGGTATGGTTTGCGAAACTTATTTGTCTGTAATAATAAATAAAGTTGATAATTTTCAGGCTAATGAAATATGTTCCTATTTGTTTTTGAATTTTAAAACCTATCCTTTCCCCAAAAAAGATATTCATCTTATATTGGAAATTATGAAACAGGATAAAAAGAACAAGGAAGGAATGCTTAACTTTACGCTTTTGCGCGATATTGGTGAAGCTACTTTTAATAATTATGTTGATGTAAAACATATTACTAAAAGTCTTGAATATTACCTTCAATATGTATAATCAATCTCAATCTATTATTCTTAATGTCACCAACAAAGCTTTTAAGGGGGATGTTACTTTACCTTCTTCCAAAAGCATTTGTAATAGGGTGTTGATTGTACAATCAATTTGTAATAATAAGTTCAATATCTCAAATATCTCCAATGCTGACGATTCGCAACTATTAGTAACTTTACTTGATAGCATCCATAATCAGGCAAACGATACTTCTCCAAAGATTATTAATACTAAAAATGCCGGCACTGTCTTTAGGTTTCTTACGGCTTATCTTTCTATATGCAAAGGTAGTTATATCCTTACGGGAGATAATCGTATGCAACAGCGTCCTATCCATGCGCTCGTTAATGCTTTGCTTAGTTTGGGTGCTGATATTAAGTATTTAGAAACTCATGGTTTTCCTCCTTTACAAATAGGCGAATTAAAGTATAAGGATAATGATATATGTGTTGATGCTAATCTTAGCAGTCAGTTTATATCGGCATTGTTGCTTATTGCACCTTTGTTGCCCGATGGTATTAAGCTATATATTAAAGGTAATATAGTTTCGAGACCTTATATTGATATGACATTAAAAATTATGCAACAATTTAATGTGCAACATACATGGCATGATACTATTATTACGGTGCGTAAACAAAATTACCTTCCATTTGCCGATAATTATATTGTGGAGGCCGATTGGAGTGCTGCTTCTTATTTCTATCAAATAGTTGCTATGGCTGATGATGCCACTTTGTTTTTAAAAGATCTATATAAAGAGAGCTTTCAGGGTGATTCTGTAGTAGCTGATATCTTTAAATCTTTTGGTGTTGATACAGTATTTGAAGAAAACGGAGTTCGTTTGACTAAAAACGGCTTTACTGTTGATAAGTTTAAGTATGATTTCAGTAATTGCCCCGATTTGGTTCCGGCAGTTGCGGTTACATGTGCTGCATTAGGTATTTTATCTGAGCTTAGAGGTCTTAAAAATCTAAAAATAAAAGAATCGGATAGACTTACTGCTTTGTATATTGAATTAAGCAAGATGGGAGTTGAAACGATGGTAGAAGAGGACAATGTGTTATGGATTTATAAATCTAAGATTAAAATACACGAACCTATCCAAACCTATAACGACCATCGCATGGCAATGTGTTTTGCTCCTTTAGCTTTGCTCCAAAACAATATTGAACTCAACGATCCTGATGTTGTAGTTAAATCTTTCCCTGATTACTTTAAAGAGCTATGTAAATTAGGTTTTGAAATCAATGAGTGAAAGAATTACGAATTACGAATTACGAATTACGAATAAAAAATTAATTTCCTGACAGGTTTCCCATCCTGAAAAGTATTTGGCGATTTAGTGATTTTGTGATTTTGCGATTTATTGATTTGACGTAATTCGTAATTCGTAATTCGTAATTCGTAATTAATTCCCCGATTTCCGGCTAAGCGGTTTTTTTATTACATTATTAATTGTTTCCATCTTTATAATTAAGCACGACATTTACTGTCTCTCGGCATGACGAGATGTCGTGTATATCCTTATAAATAAATTTGGCGTAAAGGCTAACAATCATCACGTTATTTCTTATTAATCAAAAATATATTTGTTTGTATTGTTTGTAAATTCGTACACATCGCTTACAGTTTAAACGACATCGCTTACAGTTTAAACTACAACGCTTAGAGTTTAAACTACAACGCATACTGTTTAAACTATATCGCTTACAGTTTAAACTACAACTCATACAGTTTAGACTACAACGCTTACAGTTTAAACTATAACGCATACAGTTTAAACTATAACGCTTACAGTTTAAACTATAACGCTTACAGTTTAAACTATAACGCTTACAGTTCAAACTATATCGCATACTGTTTAAGCTTCAGAAAATAATGTGCTGATATGAAGCCTTATAAAGCTGGCAAATCTATTGTTACAAGGTAAGTAGTGATTTGATTTTAAAGTAAAGTTGCTGTTAATAATCTCCCTTCGGCAAGCTCAACAACCTAAGCTCAATCACACATACAAGGTCCTTGAGCTTGTCGAAAAGCCGAGGTGCCTAGCTTAACAGATAAAGAAATATTAAATAAACAATATAAGGCTAAAAGGAAAGTGTTTTAAAACACTCAGCATAGTAACAAATAATATATGTAAAGGGTAATAATTTCAAGGTGTATGATTTATAATAGTACCTACCAAATTTTATATTAATTTATAAAAATAGCTTTATTACGAACAAATTTTTATTTGCAATGTTTATTTTTTAAGTAATTACAAATAAAAATGGAGTTCAGAAACCATTAAAATAAACGGGGCAGTACTCAAAAGCCAATACGAGTAAGTAAATTAAAAATTTAAATAATGGGAAACACAAAATTGATCAACACCATTCGCTGGACAGCTATCATTATCGGAACATTAATGACCACATTTGTTTTGCTCTTTGGTATCGGCTACCTGATAGAGGGACTCATGAAGCCTAATAATGGGGATGCTAATGGCTTGAAAACTGGCACAATAATAGGTTTTGTAATATGGGGAATAGGGCTGGCTGCACTTATATTAGCTATTTGGAAACCTGCAACAGGAGGTTTAATTTCTTTTATAAGCATTATTGTCTTTAATATAATGGTCGCACTTAGTACTAATCCAGAGTCCAGATACTCACCTGTGCTTTTGATATTCTTGCTCCCCTCCATTTTATATTTATTATATTGGTGGTTAAAAAAGAAATCAAAAATAATTTCTTAATTTAAATAAATATATATAACTCTCTGAAGTTTTATGGAAAGAGTGGAGATGTTTTAAATCCAATTTAAAAATATCCAGCCCATAACGAAGCTATTTAAGACATCCAAGAAGAAGTCTTTGAACCTAATCATTTTTATTTTAGATAATCCGATAAATCTCCATAATCTCTTCGAGTATCTTACCAAAATTAATCTTTAAATCAATAAGATTACCACTATGCACATCAAAAACCCAACCATGAACAGTTAATTTACGCTCTTTATATGCCTTTTGAACGTCGGGCGTTTTGATAACATTAAAACATTGTTCCTGTACATTTAACTCAACAAGGCGTTTATACTTTTCCTCTTCGCTCTGCAATGCATCAAGTTCGGGCTTATGCAAACGATATACATCACGAATATTCCTGAGCCAAGGATTTAATATGCCTAGATCAGCAGATTGCATAGCCGCCTTAACACCATTGCAATAATAATGTCCACAAACTACAATATTATCAACCTTTAGATGCGTAACTGCATAATTTATAACCGACATCGCACTTAAATCAGTATTAGGAATCATGTTTGCAATATTGCGATACACAAATACTTCGCCGGGCTGCACACCCATCAATTCCTCGGCAGTTACTCTACTGTCGGAACAACCGATATATAATAATTTAGGATTTTGTCCTTTGGATAAGTTCTCAAAATAAGCTGCATCAATTTTAAGCTTTTGCTCAATCCATACTTTATTATTTAAAAAGATTTGTTCGATATTCATTGTACTATTGTTTCTGTTTTAGAATAATAAACCTAAATTCTAAGATAAAGTTTTAATTAAATATTAAGGTGTGATAATTATAACTACATTTGCAGAATATAATTACACTATGAAAAGAATATTTTTGATTCTGATAAGTTGTTGTATAGTTATTCTTTTAAGTTCTTCAACCAGCAAAATACCGAAGAAAACTGAAGAGAAATCAAAGTTGAACAGCCGGCTTGCTAAGGGTTGGAATACATGGAATACCCGCAGTGTTCTATCCTTTGTTTTGTTACCCGAATATTATTCTATTGATTTAATGCTTCAGGATAAAAAGTCAGGTGCTATTCTAAAAGAAGCATTGATAGGTCGCAGAGGAATTGGTGAAGAAATTGTAACACCCGGGCCTCATTCTTATGATGGTTCGTATACGGAGCAAACTGTTTCGTGGAATAATATAAAGGTAATAGTTCAGAGTGCAACTAACGGACAGGAGTTTGCACTTATAATTACTCCATTAAATAAAGAAGAAAACAACTATTTACTCATTAAGCCGAATATATTATGGGGTGGCAAAGGTCAAGTACAAATCAACCCTTCTAATTTCAGCTTTATAAATAAGAATTCTATTAAGACTCTTTATATAAAAACTTCTGATAAAATAGAATTGTGTGATACCTTAATGAAATGTTCTTTAGCAGGAAAAGTATTTATTTCTTCAAATAAGAAAAAGAGTTCAGGTGAGATTGAAGCCTTTATTTCGAAGGCGGAAAACAAACAAAAAGCAGAAAAGGAAAGATTTGGAGCCGACAGTACATTATATGATGCAATGCAAACAGTATTAGCATGGGACGTTATATACGAGCCTACACATAAAAGGGTAATTGCACCGGTTAGCCGAATATGGAACTGCGGTTGGGGAGGTTGGGTGTTGTTTGATTGGGACACTTATTTTGCTTCGTTTATGTTCGCTATTGATAACAAAGAATTAGCTTATTCCAACGCTATTGCTATTACAAAAGAGATTACTAAGAGTGGCTTTATACCTAATTTTGGTGCTGGTTTATGCAATAGCGAAGATCGGTCGCAACCTCCTGTTGGTTCATTTGTTATATGGAAAATATATCAAAACTATCCCGAAAAATGGTTTCTTCAAGAAGTGTTTGATGAACTATTATCATGGAACCGATGGTGGGAGAAAAACCGTGATGTTGATGGGTATATGTGTTGGGGTTCCGATTTATACAATACAGGCGATATACCTAAATGGTTAAGCCAGGAGGTTGGCAAGAAACAAGCAGCCATGTGGGAATCAGGTCTTGATAACTCTCCAATGTACGACAATGCTGTTTTTGATTCCATTAAACATAAGTTATTGCTAGCTGATGTCGGCTTATTGAGTACGTACATCTGGGATTGCAAAAACCTATCACATATAGCAAATGAGTTGGGTAGAAATGATATTAAAGATGAACTCGATATTAGAATAAAAAAGTATTCTAAGAGTCTGGAAACTCTTTGGGATAATAAAACTGGAATATATTTGAACAAAGATTTGGCAACAGGTGAGTTGAGTCAAAGCTTATCTCCTACTAATTTTTATCCACTCTTAACAGGAGTTCCTACAAAGGATAAAGCTGAACGAATGATGAATGAACATTTCTACAATCCAAAAGAATTTTGGGGCGATTGGATA
Source organism: Bacteroidota bacterium (assembly GCA_037134755.1). Classification (GTDB taxonomy): domain Bacteria; phylum Bacteroidota; class Bacteroidia; order Bacteroidales; family JACABE01; genus JBAXLO01. The sequence goes on from JBAXLO010000039.1 coordinate 27,520, forward strand.
TTGCCTTCTACAACTAGAAATAATAATGCTTTTAAAGATAACACTTATTGGCGGGGAAGGATATGGGCTCCTATGAACATGTTGGTATACTTGGGGATAAAAAATTATAACCTACCCAAAGCCAGAAAAGATTTAACAGATAAATCGGCAAATCTAATTTTAAAATCATGGTTAGAAGAACGCCATATTTATGAAAACTATAATTCAGTAACAGGAACAGGTTCTGATGTTAATAACAGTGATAAATTCTATCATTGGGGAGCATTGTTAGCATATATT
>JBAXLO010000040.1:0-27530 GCA_037134755.1 Bacteroidota bacterium
TTTAGAAGAAACGGAGGAGTTTCTAAGGTTTTACCAGAAAACAATACATCCTAAATAAGATAATAAGGTTTAGATTTGGAGTGGTTTGCATTGCTACTAAGGTTGAAGAAAGGTTGAAATAAGGTTTTTAAAGAATAAAGTATATAAAGCTCCATCTGTTTTGTTGGAGCTTTATTTAATTAAAACCTTTTGATATTGAAATGTCTGTAATACTTTTATTTACCCACAACTCATTTCGCCTGCATTCTTTTTGGCTGATAAAAGATTATATGCACCTTTAATAACTATCTTAGCAGTATTTATATTAAAACCTGTAGGAAGAATTACTTCTGTAAAGCCATTGTCAGTAACTCCTTTATGCACTTGAATCATCTTGTATTCGGTAAATGGTTTGCCGTTTTCTATTTTATTCTTTTCAAAAATAAAAATATAATCTTTATCATTAAAACTAACTATTGCATCAGATGGTAATGAAGTAACTTTATTCCCTTCTGATTCAATTACTGCATTTACAAACATACCGGGCATAATGTTTTTGCACATATCAGTAACATTTGCATATACTTTATATGTTTTATCAGCATTCACCGACTTGCTAGTATGTGAAACAACTGCTTGATGTTGTTCTTTTTCATTATTGATAAAGAAGCGTATCTTTTGATTTTCTACAACTTTGTCGGCATCCTTTTCAAAGAGCGTAAGTTCTAAAAATAGCTTGTCTTTATTCACTATCTCAAACAAAACATCTGAAGGAGAAACAAATTTTCCGATATTAACATTCACTGCTTTAATAAATCCTGTAATTGGAGAAGTAAGAACAATTGAACGACTGATAGTATTCTCATTTAGATTAGCAGGATTGATACCTATTAGTGCAAGTTTTTGCTCTAAAGCTTTAACTTGTGTTTTTAAAGTTTTATAATCTGCTGTAACTTGTTGAACATTCTTTTGGGAATACACATCATCTTTGTATAATTCTGAATGACGTTTATATTCGGCTTCAGCATATTCCAGCTTAATCTTAGCTTCCAAAAAGCTTTGTTGAATGTTAATAAATTCCTGATTCTCGATAATTGCAAGAGCCTGACCTTTGTTTACAGCATTGCCTTGCATTAAAGTTGTAGTCTTGATATAACCACCCATAGGAGCGCATACATTTGCAAGTCCTTGAGGTGATACTGCAACTACACCGTTAACTTTTAGCGTACCGCTTAGTGAATGCATCTCTATTTGCCCTGTTTCAATATTGGCAAGCTTAATCTGATCATCTCTCATCTCCACAATATCCTCAGGGATGTTCTCTTTCTTTTCTTCATTTGCTTTCTTGCCACTCTTACAAGAGAGTACTAATAATATAATGGTTAAAATAAATGCCATTGAAATTATTCTATTCTTTTTCATGTTATAATATTTATATAAACGTTTTCGTAATTCGTAATTCGTAATTCGTAATTTTTAAAATAATTTACCTGTAATGAATTCTATATTAATAATGGTTTGATTAAAACTATTAATTGCATCTAAACTATTTTGCTTAATAGTTAAAGCTCTGTTGAGTGTTAAAACATAGTCGAGATAATCAATTGCACCGGCTTTATAACTTTTAACTGATTGCTCAATTATCATATCAGCTTCGGGTACGGCTTGTTTTTCGTAGTATTGAACACTTCCTAAATACTTATTAAATTCATCGAGCAAAGAGCGATAATTAGCTAAAAGAGATTTATTGTAAAGTTCGTAATTAGTTTGAGCAATTAATTTATTAATACCTGATGCTTTTATTTTAGATAAATAAGGCTTAATAAAGATAGGAATAGTTACTCCTAATTGTACGCCTGTAAAACGATTATCGCTTCCAAAGGATTGTATTACACCATTTACTTCCTGCTCACCACGTATAGTTTGACTAAAATAACCTATACTAATATCAGGCAACATACGACTGTATTCAAGTTTCTTTTCATAGTTAGATACCTCAATTTGTTGCTGAATATATCCTAAAGAAGGATTTTGAAGCATACTATTATTTTCGTTAGTGATAATATATTTAATAGGCTTCAAAACAGTATCGAGAGGATAAAATGGAATATCAGTATTTAAAAGAGTAAGAAACTTACGATTGACTATAACAATATCGGCTTTTACTTGCTGCAACTGGTTTTTAATCTCCATACTCTGCGAACGTGCTGTAATCATTTCCAGTTTATTGGTTTCTCCTAACTTAGCTCTTAATTCAGCAGCCCGTTGAAATCCTGAAAACAAAGTATCCTGATAAATCAACAACTTTTGTTTAGATAACAAATAAGCCAACTGCCAATATATCTGCTTAACTTGTGAAGCAATTTCAAGTTGTGAGTTTTTCAATTGCCAATCACTGCTTTTTGCTTTAGCATCTGCAAGTTTATATTGATTAACATAAACTGTTGGGAAAGCAAACGACTGCGAAACAGTTAATTTATTATCTTTAGCAAAAGAGTTTAACTGACCATATTCATAACCAATGTTTGTTTTATTAATATCCCAGGAAGCACCTTTTAAAGCTTTTTGCTCCTCAACTGCAAAAATAGAAGATCGAATAGTTAAGTTGCTATCTAATGCAATCATAATAGCATCGTGTACATTTATAGGCTTTGCTTGTTGTGCCTTTAAATTTGTATAAGAAGTCATCCCAATAAAAAGAAAAAACAATATAGAAATCACTTTTGTAGACTTACTTTTAAATGAAAAGCGAAATCTTCGTGAAGAAAAAATTACATAAAATACAGGAAGAATTATCAATGTAAGAAGGGTTGCAGTAATAAGTCCACCGATTACTACAGTTGCCAAAGGTTTTTGAACCTCAGCACCAGCAGAAGTTGACAAAGCCATAGGCAAAAAGCCAAGAGAAGCTACAGAAGCAGTCATTATAACAGGACGTAAACGAGAGTGTAAACCTTTCTTAACTCTTTCAATAATGTCAGACACACCATCTTTTTCAAGCCGGTTAAATTCAGCAATAAGCACAATTCCATTCAATACAGCTACACCAAATAATGCTATAAAACCTACACCTGCAGAAATTGAAAAGTTCATTCCCCTCAAATACAATGCAAACACACCACCAATTGCTGACATTGGTACCGCTGTAAATATTAAAAGGGATTGTTTTAGAGAATTAAAAGTAAAGAAAAGTAGTACCATAATTAATAGTAATGCAACAGGAACAGCAATTGAAAGTCTATTTTTAGCTGCTACTAGATTTTGAAACTGACCTCCATAATTCAGATAATAACCTGTTGGCATTTTTACTTTAACATCTATTTGTTTGGTAACATCGTCAATAACGCTTTGAATATCGCGGTTACGAACATTAAAACCAACAGTTATACGACGTTTAGTATTTTCTCTGGATACCTGTGCAGGTCCTGATTGAATAGAAATATCAGCAAGTTGTTCAATTGATATCTGACCTCCATTTGGTAAAGCAACAGCAATGTTTTTAACATCTTCCAGACTCTGACGATAATCTTTATCCAACCTGACAACCAACCCGAAACGTTTTTCCTCATCATACACAACTCCAGCCTGACTTCCTGCAAATGCAGTTCGTAGTACTTTGTTAACATCATCAATAGATAAACCGTATTGAGCCAAACGATCACGATTAAAATTTACCTGAACCTGAGCTAAGCCTGTTACTTTTTCTACATTTATATCTTCAACTCCTTCTATTTGTTGAATTATCTTTTCAATTTCAGTAGCTTTATCTGAAAGGGTACTCAAATTATCACCATATATTTTGATAGCAATATCTTGTTTAGAACCTGAAAGCAATTCATTAAAACGCATCTGGATAGGTTGTTGAAACTCGAATTTAACTCCCGCTAAAGGTATCAAAGCTTCTTGCATTTTTTCAACAAGTTCTTCACGGGTTTTAGCTGAAGCCCATTCACTTTTGTCTTTTAAAGTAATAATATAATCACCCGTCTCCATAGGTGTAGGGTCAGTTGGTATTTCGCCGGAACCAATTTTACAAATAGTATGTTTTATTTCGGGGAAGTTGTCGAGAAGAATTTTATTTGCTTTCTTAACAATGTCAACAGTATTAGTTAACGAACCACCCTGTAATGTGATAACACCTGCAGCTAAATCACCTTCTTCAAGTTGAGGAATGAATTCACCTCCCAGATTATTAAACATAAACAAACTGAATAAAAATAAAAGAATTGTAGCAACAGAAACCAAAAGTTTATGCTTTAAAGCGAACCCAATAATAGGATTAAATGCTTTGTGAAATATATCTATAAGCTTGTCAGAAAAATTAAGTTTATGTACTGTGTTTTTACTTAGAAATAAAGCAGACATCATAGGTACATAAGTTAAAGAAAGTATAGCAGCACCCAATATAGCAAAAGCTACAACCTGAGCCATTGGGCGAAACATCTTACCTTCAATTCCTATTAAAGCAATTATTGGTAAATACACTATAAGGATAATTATTTGTCCGAAAGTAGCCGAACTCATCATTCGTTTAGCTGATTCAAAAACATTTTCATCCATTTGTTGCTGGTTAAGTTTAGCAATGCCCGGATGATGATGCTTACTCATACTTATACGATGAACTACACTTTCAACAATAATAACAGCACCATCAACAATAAGCCCAAAATCAATGGCACCCAGACTCATTAAGTTTCCTGAAACACCAAACAAATTCATGAGGGATAGAGCAAAAAGCATTGACAAAGGGATTACTGAAGCTACAATAAGTCCTGCACGCAGATTCCCAAGCAATAAAACGAGAATGAATACTACAATTAAAGCTCCTTCTATAAGATTTCTAGAAACAGTACCAATAGCACGGCCAACCAAACTGGAACGATTGAGGAATGATTCTATTTTAATGCCTTTTGGCAATGACTTTTGAATTGAAGCAATACGTGTTTCTACATTTGAAATAACTTCATGAGCATTTGCACCTTTCAACATCATTACAACACCTCCTACTGCTTCGGAGGTGTCAACAACAAAAGCACCATATCTGGTAGCACTTCCATACTGAACTTTTGCTATATCCCTAATCAAAACAGGAATACCTGAAGCATTGGTTTTTACTACAATCTTTTCGATATCATCAATGGTTTTAACCAAACCAACACCACGTATAAAGTAAGCATTTGGTTTTTTGTCGATATATGCACTCCCTGTATTCTCATTGTTTTTTTCAAGAGCAACAAAAATGTCTGTCAGTGATATATTCATACCTCTTAAACGATCAGGATTTACAGCAATTTCATATTGCTTAACAAAGCCACCGTAACTATTAATATCAGCTACTCCAGATGTTCCAAGCATATTACGACGCACAACCCAGTCCTGAATAGTACGTAATTCCATTGGATTATATTTATTTTCATAACCCTTTTCAACAGCCAGACGATACTGATAGATTTCACCTAAACCAGTTGAAATGGGAGCAAGCTCAATCTTTGCTAGTCCAGCAGGAATCACATCTTCAGCTTCCTTTAAACGCTCACTGAGTTGCTGTCGTGCCCAGTAAACATCAACACCATCTTTAAAAACAACAGTTATAACAGACAAGCCCAAGCGAGATATAGAGCGTAGCTCAATAATATCAGGAATATTTACAACTGCAATTTCAATGGGAGCTGTTATGAAACTTTCTACTTCCTGAACTGCTAACGATGGGGCAATAGAGATTATTTGCACCTGATTATTGGTAATATCAGGAATAGCATCAATTGGTAAACGTGTGAGAGAGTAGGTTCCCCAACCTATTAATGCAAGAATAAACAATCCCACAATAAATTTATTCTTTATCGAAAAATGAATGATCTTTTCAATCATGATTAAATGAATTAAATTAATACAAAAACTCACAATACTATTAAAGTATTATGATTAATAAATAAAAGAGAATGTTTTGTATTATGCTATTTTAGGTGGTTGCCAAATAGAAATACTTAATTCATTAATATGTACCGGAATGTAATTTGTTGTGTGCGTGTTAGAGTAATTATAACATTCAAAATGCATGTTATGCACTTGATGTATAATTGGAGAAGTGCAACAATTACAAGTGCAAAATGGGGAGCAATAGTCTGAAGTGTGTTTAGTTTGACTATCTTTAGTCAAATGACTTACTTGATTATTAGGCAAGCAATTATCATCCAGATAATCCGCACAAGGAATTGCCTGAAGAACTATTATGTAAAATGATAATATGCAAGCTAGAATTTTCATAATCGTTGGCAAAGATAATAAAAAAGTAATAGATTGGGATATTTTAAAATATATTTTCTTCATTTAAAAGTAACATCGGTTATAAATAAAGAATAATTATGAATGAAAGCAAATAAATTAAATTAATTTAATTTGTCGATTCAAAGTAGGGGAGTTATTCTGACTTGTTAACTATTAATATCTTATCTGCTTATAAATACAATTATAATACTCAATTTAAAAATAAATAAATAAATGTATTGTTTATAACATAAAAACAATTACTTTTGGAATCTTTTAAAGTATTTATGATTAAGTTAAATTTTCCGGACTATCAATTCAGAGTGAGTATTAAAGATAATAAATCAATGATATTTGACAATGTAAGGAAAAAGTTTGTACGCTTGACGGATGAAGAATGGGTGAGGCAACATTCTGTTTCCTATTTGATTAACGAGAAACAATGTCCTGCTTCGTTGATAGCTGTCGAAAAAGAATTGTCGTTAAACGGCATGAAGAAAAGAACAGACATCGTAGTGTATTATAAAGAAGGCAATCCATTGTTAATAGTTGAATGTAAGGCACCCTCTATTAAGATAAGTCCGGCAGTTTTTGAACAGGCAGCAAGATATAATCTTACATTAAAAGTAAATTATTTGATGGTTACTAATGGTTTGCAACATTACTGTTGCTTTATAGATCATCATAAGCAATCTTTTTCGTACTTAGAAGAGATACCGATGTATCAACAATTGATTATATTTTAATACTGAAGAATCTAATTACAATATTAACTAATACAATAATTAAATGAGAGCAATGATATTAGCTGCTGGTATGGGTACTCGACTTAAACCTCTTACCGATAATAAACCTAAAGCCTTGGTTGAGATAAATGGCAAAGCTATGATTGCTCATGTTATCGATAGGTTAACTTTAGCCGGAGTAACTGATATTATAGTTAATGTGCATCATCATGCAGATCAGTTAATGTCGTACTTAGATAAAAATCTGTTTGATGCTGACATAGTAGTATCTGATGAAACGGATATGCTTCTGGATACCGGGGGAGGTTTAAGGAAGGCGGAATGGTTTTTAAGAGATTCTGGACCTTTTATAGTTCATAATGTTGATATATTGTCAGATATTAACTTGGAGGAACTTACCACTTATCATGTACAAAATGAATCATTGGTAACACTTGCCGTAAGAAGCAGGCACAGTTCTCGTTATTTATTATTTGATAATCATCATCAACTTATAGGTTGGGAAAATGTAAAGACTCATGAAATGAAATTGGTAAAGCCCAAGAAAGGGGAGGTGCATTCATATGGTTTTAGTGGGATTCAGGTGATAGATCCCGAAATATTCCATCTTATTACTGAAGTGGGGTCTTTTTCTTTAATTGACATGTATCTTCGATTGGCTAAATCTTATCACATTCATTCTTATGCTCATGATTATTCATTATGGACAGATCTGGGAACTCCCGAAAATCTTAAAGAAGCTGAAAAGATATTCTTTTAATCTTATGCAATAATTATGAAAGAAACGTTCTTATCGAAGACTTCACAATATATTATAGATAAATACAAAGATAATACCGAGAAGCTTTGTATTGTTTTGCCAAACCGAAGGGCAAGTTTGTTTTTGAGAAAGCATATAGCAGAGAATCTGGGTAAGAACATTTGGGCACCTAAGATATTTTCAATCGAAGACTTTATAGAAGCAATTTCTGATTATCGTTTGTCGGATAATGTATCCTTACTATTTCATATTTATAAAATCCATCAGGAAATAGAAGGCAAAGATGCCCGCGATTTTGATGACTATATGAGTATGGGTGAGATATTATTACATGATTTTAATGAAACCGATCTTTATCTGGTAGATGTTGAAGGAATGTTCAGTTATTTATCTGAAGCCAAAGCAATAAGCTTATGGAATCTTGATGGTCAGGCATTAAGTGAGTTTCAAAAGAAGTATCTAAAGTTTTATAATTCATTGTTTAGTTATTATGCTAAGCTTAAAAAAGTTTTAGCTTCTCAGAATATTGCTTATCAGGGCATGATGTATAGGGAGGTGGCAACAAACATCGATCATAAAACTGATAATAATGAATGGGGTAATATAATATTTGCAGGTTTTAATGCACTTACCCGATCAGAAGAAGAGATTATAAATTATTTATTAAAAGAAAACAAAGCAGAGATACTCTGGGATGCCGATAAATATTATGTTTCCAATCCAATGCAGGAAGCCGGAAGATTTATAAGGAAATACATGCAAACATGGCTAAAGCCTGGTTTTAACTGGTTAGAAGATAATTTTGCTTCAGATACAAAAGAGATAAATGTAGTAGGGATAGCACAAAAGATTGGTCAGGTGAAATATGCAGGGAGTATCTTGAAAGAATTATACCTAAAGAATGGAAACCTAGATAATACTGCAATTGTTTTAAGTGATGAGAGTCTTTTGTTGCCTATGCTACATTCCATCCCTCCCGAACTGGAGGAGTTCAATGTTACTATGGGTTTATCTTTTAAGAATACTACTTTGTTCAGTCTGTTTGACAGCATTCTCTATTTACATGAAAACAGAATACGTTTAGTACATTCTTCAACTTCTAAAGGATTTTATTATAAAGATATATTAAAAGTACTTTCGCATCCTTATATTAAAAAGATACTTGACGTAGATGAGCTTATATCCCGAATATCTAATTCAAATAAGATAAGTTATAAGGCTGAAGAATTATTCTCTAAGTCAGGAGGTGACCTTTTTAATGATAATAAATTAAGCTTTATCTTTGATGTTTACGAAAAGTCGGAAGGTTTAATTAATTGTCTTCATAAATTAATAGATATACTAAAACTGCATTTGAAGGAAAGTAATGCAGATATGCTTGAGAAAGAATATCTGTATCATTTTGCAAAGTTGTTGTTTAGTTTGAATTCAATTCCTGAGTTGCATCAGTCATTCATCAAAATAGAAACATTCCGAAGGATATTTACAAAGTTAGCAGCTGTAGCTACTATTCCTTTTTATGGAGAACCTTTAAAAGGTTTGCAGGTGATGGGGATGCTTGAAACCAGAACTCTGGACTTTGATAATGTTATTCTCCTTTCGGTAAACGAGGGGATATTGCCTTCGTCAAGCCTTGCTAACTCTTTTATTCCTTTAGATATTAAAAAGGAATTTGGGTTACCTGTATATCAGGATAAAGATGCAGTGTTTGGATACCATTTTTATCGTTTGTTGCAACGAGCTACTACAGCATATATAATCTATAATACGGAGAGTGATGATTTCTCAGGTGGTGATAAAAGTAGATTTATTTATCAACTTATACACGAACTCTCAGCATTTAATCCAAATATTAAGATAAATGAAACTTTGATGAACGTAAGAATTTCATCAGAGATTGATAAGCTACCAATAGTTATTGATAAAGACGAAACTATCAATTCTATATTGTTGAATAGAGCTACAAAAGGATTTTCAGCAAGTGCTTTGAATACATATATTAATTGTAGTTTGCAGTTTTACTTAAAGTATATTGCTAATATACAAGAGCCAGAAGAAGTGGAAGGTGTAATAGAAGCTAATACTCTAGGATCTGTTATTCATGCGGTCTTGAATGAGCTTTTCCTCCCAAACGTAAATCAAGTGCTTACTTTAGAGATGATAGATTTAATGCTCCCTAAGGTTGATAAACTTGTGATAGATAAATTTAAAGATATTTATGTTGATGGTGATATCTCTTTCGGAGTAAACCTGCTGACTTCACAGATGGCTGCAGTTTATGTTAATAATTATCTATCTTTTGAGAAGACTGAGATTCTTAAATATAAAAAAGAAGGACGTTTAATAACAGTTAAGTCTCTTGAAGAAAAGTATGAAACAATAGTTGATATTAAAGTTGATAATAATAAGATTCAACCTGTAAAACTACTTGGATTTATTGATAGAGTTGATTTTACAGGAAGCACAATCAATGTAACCGATTATAAGACCGGCAAAACTGATAAAAATGAACTTAAAGTAGAGGCTCCTTTAGATATTATCTCTGAAAGTAAGTATGCTAAAGGCTTTCAACTATTGATGTACGCTTTTCTATATTCAAAAGAGAATCCAGACAATAACTTTCCAATTGAAACAGGTATTGTTTCGTTTAGAAGTCTTGCAAATGGCTTTATGAAATTAAGTATTTCAGGTGAAGATGTGATCTCAAAGAGTACTTTAAATATGTTTGAAGATCTATTGAAACAATTACTATCTGATATATTTAATCCTTCGCTTTCTTTTTATCAAACTGAAATAACAGACAACTGTAAATATTGTATTTACAAAGAGATTTGTGGCAAGTAAAAGGCGATTACAAAAAATAAGTATAATTTAAGAAATATTTAACTAAATACATCTCAGGTTTATTAGGAATAGTTTAAAACATGTTGTATTTTTGTAGTCTGAATTATTAACCTAGTTTTATAAAAAAACAATTAGTAAAGAACCGTTTAATAATTGATAAATTATATAATAAAGATGTACATTTGAATTAATTCAATTTTTTAATAACAAATAAATAAATAATGTCATGAAGTATTTACTCTTTAAATTTAGTTTAATTTTTTTATTCCTTTCCCTTTTTGTTTTCAATCAGGCAAAGGCTCAAACAAATCAGTATTTAGAATTTGATGGCACTAACGATCACGTTACTGTTAACAATGCATCTGCATTAGTTGCCGGTGCAACGGCAATGTCAATGACTGGATGGTTTTATGATAACAATCTTAATTATGGTCAAGGTCTAATGGGATTTCGTGGGACCAATTCAACTTTCTATATGATAACATTGGCTTCCGGTAAAATTGAAGATCGTTTTGTTACTTCAACAGGCACCACTTATGAACCACCAGTACCTAACGGCACAATGATTCCTAATATATGGCAGCATTTTGCATTAGTATACGATGGTACCAATGCTTACTTTTATTTAAACGGTGTACAAGTGGCTACCGTAGCAGCATCAGGAACTTATACAACAGCTGCTGATGTTGGATTTGAAATAGGTTATAGCCCTTGTGCTGTTGCTCCAAACTTTTATTATAATGGAGGAATTGATGAAGTTTCCTTATGGAAAAAAGCCTTGACTCCAGGTGATATTCATAACATAATGAATCATGAGATAGGTGTGGATACTGCTACTGCACAAGGTTTATTATTATATTATAAATTTAATCAAGGTGTTCCGGCTGCTGATAATACAAGTATAACTACTCTTCATAATGAAGTTGCTGCTAATTCACCTCTTTATGATGGAACTCTAAATAACTTTGCTATGACTGGTACTACTTCAAATTTTGAAGGGACAATAGATACATCTTCTCAAATTATTACATTTCCAACATTACATACTAAATTAATTAGTTCACCTCCATTTAAATTAGATGCTACTACTACTTCAAATTTACCTATAATTTATACAATAGTATCAGGTCCTGCAACTATAAGTAATGATACTGTACATTTAGCTGGCACTGCCGGTACAGTTGTTGTCAGAGCATCTCAGCCTGGTAATGCACAATATGATTCAGCGGCATCAGTCGTAAATTCGTTTGATGTTGTTGATCCTAATCAAAATCTTCCTATTGTTGATCCACGTCATCCTTTAGCTGGAAATGTATATGTAACTGCACCTCTTTCAAAAATACAATTAGCTGCTGTTGCTTCAATAAATTATTCTGATTTGTTTTCAGTTCAGTCAATAAGTTTTAAAGTTGATGGTGGTACACCAATACCTGCAACTAGTTTCCAGAACGGACATTATACTGCTTGGTGGCTTCCTGCCAGTTATGGTGCACATGTAATACAGATATTAGCTACAAATAATTTTGGCGCAGTTGGTACAACAACAGTAAATGTAAATATTATCGCTAATTCAGTTGATACAACTGTTACAGCATATAGTAATGTATGGTTAAGCTCTGGAGGTTTTACCTCAATAGTTGATGGAAATCTACCTTCTTTTGTTGGTGCTTATGATACAATATTAGCAACTTTATCTGTAACATGCCCAACAGGCGGTTGCGGTGCATGGGATCATACTGCAAGTCTTGAGGCAAAGAGTCATGAAGGAAACTGGTTTGAAATTATTCGTTATATTACTCCATATGCTACTGCTTGTACTCATAAGATTGCTCTAACTGATTACGAATCTTTATTAAAAGGAAAAGTTACTTTCAGACTTACATGCCCTACCGGTGATAATGGTTATCTTTATACTTTAACTTTAAATTATAAATCAGGAACTCCTCCTCATAAATATAGTCAGGTTACTAATGTTTGGGAAAATAATTATGATTTTGGACATTATGGTGCTCTTCAACCAGTAAGTATCTATAATTATACATATCCTGCAAATGTATTATCATCAAAGATAAAACTTGTTTCTACAGGCCATATGGGTCCAAATAACACAAGTAATGCAGCCGAATTTTATGATGCCACTCATCATATTCATGTAAACAATGTTGATAGTTTTGCTCAACACAATTGGGTAACATGTAACCCAAATCCTGATAATTGTACAAATCAAGCAGGTACTTGGCAATACAGTCGTGCAGGTTGGTGTCCTGGATCCATTGCAAAACCTTATGATTATGATATGACAACATATATTTCAAGCGGTCATTTGAATTTACAATATATATTTTACCCGGGATACGTTGATCAATGTAGTGCTTTTTATCCAGGATGTGTAACAAGTTCAAGTTGTACTTGTTCTGATGGTCTTAATCCTTTCTTGGATGTAGATTGTAATTTAATTAACTTCTACGATGTTCCACCAACTGATCCTTTAATGAATTCTGTTATAGAAGCAAAAGATTTTGGAATTGCAGTTTATCCTAATCCTTCTAATGGTATGTTTAATCTATCATCAAATAATAAACCAGACAAAGTTTGTGATGTTAAAATCTATAATTTGATGGGTAATGTTGTTAAAGAATTCCAATGGAATGGCGAAAACACAACATTTAATCTTTCAAATAGCGCTTCAGGTGTTTATATTATGAAAGTTAGTAATAACACTAAAGTTGAGATTAAAAAGCTAATGGTTCGTTAATATCAATCAGTTAATCAATATAAGAAGAGCTTTCATCATTCATTTGATGAAAGCTCTTTTTTTATCCTTACTTCCCATTCTGAAAACAAACAGGAATAAGAGTCTAACTTTTATCAACAATAAGATTCTTAACAAAAGTATTATTACACACCGTACTTCCAATCCTATGGCGTAGGTTTGTGTTTTTTCTGCTTTAACCTTTGGCAGGAATGGTTTGGTGACCTATAATTGAGTTGTTATTATAATTAACAAGAAGGTTAGTATATATCTGTGAGCTCTTACATTTATTAATTAATCAGAGGTTACAAATAATTATGCAATCAATAGTTTTAAGTCTATTCTTGTTAATATTAAATAAAATAGAATTTTAAATAATATTAATATGAAATAGAACAATTTATCAATAAACTTAAATAACTTGTTTATTTATTTTATTCAATAAATATAATATATTATCGATATAGTATAAATAGATATTATCATAATTAAATATCTAATATAATGTATTTAATATATTGATAATATAATAATATATCATATAATTTAAATATAATATTGTATTTCACATATTGAATTATTTATATCCTAAATTAATTATACCATTCCATAAATTAATTTTACCATCTCTAAAAAGATATAGCAAATTAAATATAAGATATATCATATATAAATATAGAAACATGATAATATATATTAGAAATAAGATAATAAATATTGGAAATAAGATAATATATATTAGAAATAGAATATATAATATAGGATATAGAATATTTAATATAAGATATAATATAATATATTTAAGTAATACTATAAATAATAATATTAATAGGATAATATATTAGCATATTTAATCTTATTACTATTTAATTTATTATTAAATGCCAAATATATAGAATAATTGGTGTATTATAAGATATGAAAAAATTATGTTTGGAGATTAATACTCTATTTTATAAAGTTGTTAACTTACAAATAAGCAACAATACACCCATATCAACAATCAAAATCAGCAGAATTCAGATAGCTTTCGCTCTATATGCTCTCAACACATAAATTATAGGACTCTTGATAAAAATGGCGACAAAATATCAAGTGTTTTTATTACTTAAAGTGATAAGTCAAGGAGTCGTTATATACTGATTACTGATAAATGTTTTCATATCATTAATTCTTGATAAGTAATCTTGGGGAATTTTCTTATTAATATTAATGATTTGTTAAATTTTTTGTAGTTTCTTAAATTATATTGTATATTTGCATTTTATTTTATCAATCTATATTTATAAAATAGTTTTAATTAAAAACAATATTAAATAAATAATTAATTAAACATATATGTAATGAAAAAGTTATTCTTTAAATTTAGTTTAGTTTTTTTAATCCTTTCCCTTTTTGCATTCAATCAGGCAAGGTCGCAATCAAATCAGTATTTGGAATTCGGTGGCTATAACTCCACTGCTACTCCTCCGGTTGGTAATTATGTTTCTACTCCAAATGCATCTACATTAATTGCTGGAGGAAATGCCGTATCAATGACAGGATGGTTTTATACTAATGCCTTAGGATATGGACAAGGCTTGATGGGATTCCGTTCGAGTGGCGTGACTTTTTATTTGGTATCAGTAGGCGATGGTAGTAAAATTGAAGATCGTATTACAAATGCTGCCGGAACACTTTACGAACCGGTTTGTCCAACAGGAACACTGATTCCTAATATGTGGCAACATTATGCATTTGTTTTCGATGGAACACATGCTTATCTTTATGTAAATGCTACTTTAGTTGCTAGTATAGCAGCCACAGGAACGTTGCCTACTACAACTACAGCACCTTTAATATTAGGTTGGAGTCCTTGTTCTGGATATAATTTCTATTTCACAGGAGGTATTGACGAAGTGTCTTTATGGAATAAAGCCTTGACTCAATCTCAGATTCAGAACATAATGAATAATGAAATAGCTGATACAGCTCAAGGATTGAAGATATATTATAAGTGTAACCAAGGTGTTCCTGGTGGTGATAACACAGCCATCACTAAGCTTCATTCTGAAGTTAATTCTCCAACTTATGATGGAGTTATAACTAATTTTACTATGATTGGCAATACTTCTAATTTCCTTGGAACTGTTGATACTTCATCACAGGTTATTAACTTTCCTCCAATTCCAAACAAACTTATCACAGCTCCTACTTTTAAATTAAATGCAACTTCTACATCAGGGTTGCCTATAACTTATACTGTTGTTTCGGGTCCTGTAACTATAGTTGGTGGTGATAGTGTAAAACTTACTGGTGCTGCCGGTGCAGTGTCAATCAAAGCTGCACAACCCGGAAATGCACAATATGATTCAGCTGCTTCGGTTATTAATACATTTAATGTTGTAGATCCTAACGTAAACGTTCCTATTATTGATCCACGTCATCCACTAGCAGGAGATGTTTATATGCCAACACTTTCAAAGATACAATTAGCAGCAATGGCTTCTATTAATTACACTGATATCTTTTCAGTACAGGGCTTATATTATAAAATAGATGGAACTGATAGTATAACAACTACTAATTACCAAAATGGATGCTACACTGCATGGTGGTTGCCTTCTTCTTATGGTAATCATACTATTCAAATATTTTCAACAAACAACTATGGTGCTGTTGGCTCTATTACATATACTGTTAATATTACAGCTACAGCTCCCGATACAACTTTTACAGCCTTTTCCGGCGTTATAAATAATGACGTTTCTGTTCAGACTGTGACTATTAATGGTTGTGTGCTTCCTTCTTATATTGGTGCTTATGATACTATTATTGCTACTTTAACAGTGTCATGTCCTCCTGGTGGATGTGGTGCATGGGATTATGTAAGAAGTGTTAGAGCTCAAAGTCATGAAGGCAATTGGTTTGAAATTATTCGTTATGTTACCCCTTATGGTACTCCTTGTTCTCATAAAATAAATCTTGCTGATTATATGTCAATACTATGTGGTAAAGTTAATTTTGTAATAACAGGTGGTATAGATAATGGCTATAATTATGCTTTAAAGTTTGAGTACAAACCAGGTGCTCCTCCTCATAAATATAGTCAAGTTACTCAGATTTGGGAAAACAACTATAATTTTGGATATTATCCACAACTTCAACCGGTAAGTATTTCTAATTACACTTACCCTGTCGGTGTAGCGACTTCTAAACTAAAGCTTATCTCTACAGGTCATGGCGGAGGAACCAATAATACCGGCAATGCTGCAGAGTTTTATGACGCTACTCATCATATTCATATTAATAGTGTAGATAGTTTTGCTCAACACAACTGGACAACATGTAATCCTAATCCTGACGGGTGTACAAATCAAGCCGGTACTTGGCAATATAGTCGTGCAGGCTGGTGTCCCGGTTCTATAGCTCATCCTTTTGATTATGATCTTACAACTTATATAGCAGCTAATAATATTGCAATACAGTATGTATTTTATCCTGGATATATTGATATGTGTAATACATCATATCCTCCATGTGTTTCAGGTACTACATGTCCTAGTTGTAGTGGCGGAACAATTCCTGTGCTGGATGTAGATTGTAATCTGGTTAATTTCTTTGATAATCCTCCGGGTAATCCTGCAATGCAAGCTATAAAAGAAATAAAAGACTTTGGTATTGCTGTATATCCAAATCCTTCAAATGGTATGTTTAATCTAACAGCAAATAATAAACCTGAAAATGTTTGTGATGTTACAATTTACAATTTGATGGGCAATCTTGTAAAAGAATTTCAATGGAATGGTGAAAACACTACTTTCAATCTTTCTAACAATGCTGCCGGTATCTATATTATGAAAGTTAGTAATAAAGATAAGGTTGAAATCAAAAAGCTAATGGTTCGTTAATCTAAATCATATTTATAATAATGGAAGAGTCTTTATCAAGCAATTGATAAAGGCTCTTCTGTTTTTACGAAATTATTATTAATAATTGTTGAATGTTATATTGATTTTGTATCT
This sequence comes from Bacteroidota bacterium, assembly GCA_037134755.1. Taxonomy (GTDB): domain Bacteria; phylum Bacteroidota; class Bacteroidia; order Bacteroidales; family JACABE01; genus JBAXLO01. Next base: position 17,350 of record JBAXLO010000040.1, read on the forward strand.
TTGCATGTTTTTAATCAATCTTAAATAATAAAATGGTCTTATTTTAGTACAACAATTAATTAATATATAATGAAAAAGTTTTACTTTAAGTTAAGTTTAGTGGTTGTGATCCTTTCCCTTATTGTTTTTAATCAGGTTAAGTCGCAATCTAATCAGTATTTGGAATTCAATGGCTATAACAGTGCCACTTCACTAGGTAATTATGTTAGTGTACCCAATGCCTCAACTTTAATAGCCGGGTCAACCACTTTTTCAATGACTGGTTGGTTTCTTGATAATAACTTGAGTTATGGGCAGGGTATGATAGGGTTTCGTGGTAACCCGGAAAATTTTTATCTATGTACATTGAACAACGGTATAATTGAAGCACGGTTTATAAATTCAGCTAATACTACTTATAATATTGACTCACCTACAGGTATAATGATACCTAATATATGGCAACATTTTGCTTTTGTATATGATGGTACCCATGTTTATTTATATTTAAACGGTACGTTAGTATCAAGTATAGCAGCTTCAGGAAGTTTTGCAACAACTATAATGCCTTTTGATATTGGCTTATGCCCATTAAGTGGGTTTAATTTTTATTATAATGGAGGCATTGATGAAGTTTCTTTATGGAAAAAAGCTTTAACTGCATCTCAGATTCAGAATATAATGACTCATGAGATAAGTGTTGATTCAGCTACTGCACAAGGTTTATTATTATATTATAAATTTAACCAAGGTATACCGGGTAGTAATAATACAAGCATCACTAAGCTTCACACAGAAGTTAACTCACCAATTTATGATGGAGTTATTAATAACTTTACTATGACTGGTGTTGTATCAAATTTCGAGGGAACAATAGATACATCTTCTCAGATTATTACATTTTCTACAATACCGACTAAATTAATAAACTCACCTCCTTTTGTATTAACAGCTACAGCTTCTTCAGGACTAACGGTAGGTTATAATATTGTTTCAGGACCTGCAATATTAAGTGGAGACACGGTTATTCTTGCCGGCACACCAGGTACTGTGGTAATTAAAGCTTATCAACATGGTAATGCACAATATGATTCTGCTACTTCTATTATAAATTCCTTTGATGTTGTTGATCCTAATATAAATGTTCCAAAGATTGATCCAAGGCATCCTTTAGCCGGAAATGTACATGTAACTCCACCACTTTCAAAAATACAATTAGCTGCTATTGCAACTATTAATTACACTCCTTTGTTTTCTGTTCAATCGGTAAGTTTTAAAATTGATGGTCAAACTCCTACAATTCCTACTACCGATTTCGGAAATGGATGTTATACTGCATGGTGGCAGCCTTCCGGTTATGGTAGTCATACAGTAGAGATATTAGCAACAAATAATTATGGAGCAGTTAGTGATACAACTTTTGATATTAATATTGACTCTACAGCAACCGACACAACTTATCAAGCATTCAGTAGTATATGGGTGAATTCAAATGTGCCTTCATTTGTTGTTGATGGTGAGCTTCCTTCTTTTTTAGGTGCTTATGATACAATTATTGCAACATTATCAATAACATGTCCTACTGGTGGATGTGATCCATGGGATCGTATTTCAAGTGTTGAAGCTAAAAGCCATGAAGGAAATTGGTTTGAAATTATACGCTATATTACTCCTTATGGTATAGCTTGTACTCACAAAATAGTTCTGACAGACTATGAATCCTTACTAAAAGGAAAAGTTTCTTTCAGAGTAAATTTAGGAACACTAGGTAATGGTTACCTTTATACTTTAAAATTTGATTACAAAAAGGGAACTCCCCCTCATAAATATAGCCAGGTAACCAATATATGGGAAAACAACTATAACTTTGGATATTATCCAAATCTTCAGCCTGTAAGTGTTTTCAATTATACATTCCCTTCAGGTGTTGTATCTTCTAAATTAAAACTTATTTCAACAGGGCATGGATCTGGTTCGGATAATACCAATAATGCTGCTGAGTTTTATGAAGCTACACATCATATTCATATTAATAATGTTGATAGTTTTGCACAACACAATTGGGTAACATGTAATCCTAATCCTGACAATTGTTCACCACAGAACGGTACATGGCAATATAGCCGTGCAGGTTGGTGTCCGGGATCTATTGCTCACCCTTTCGATTATAATCTGACAACTTATATTCCATCAAATAACATTGCAATTAAGTATGTATTGTTTCCAGGCTATATTGATATGTGTAGTCCGGCTTACCCACCTTGTGTTTCAGGTACTACATGTACTGATTGTAGTGGTGGAACTATTCCTATTCTTGATGTAGATTGTAATCTGGTTAATTTCTTTGATAACCCTCCGGGTAATCCTGTAATACAAGCTGTAAAAGAGCTTAAAGATTTTGAAATAGCTGTTTATCCTAATCCATCAACTGGTATCTTTAATCTTACTTCAAATAATAAACCTGAGAATGTTTGCAATGTTACTATTTATAATTTATTCGGCAATCATGTAAAAGAATTCCAATGGAATGGTGAAAACACTACTTTCAATCTTTCTAACAATGCTGCCGGTATCTATATTATGAAAGTTAGCAATAAAGATAAAGTTGAAATCAAAAAGCTAATGGTTCGCTAATCTCAATCATATTTATAATAAAGGAAGAGCCCTTTTCAAGCAATTGATAAAGGCTCTTCTGTTTTTTTATAAAGGTTTATATGAAGTCAATAAAAACTATTTTAATGATAAAAATGATTTTATAAATGAAGAAATAAACTTTGATGATGCAACTTTACACATTGACGATGCATCTTTAAAGTTTGATGACCGTTCTTTAAAGTTTGATGATCGATCTTTAAACTTTGATGAAGCATCTTTAAACTTTGATGATGTAACTTTAAAGATTGATGACCGTTCTTTAAAGATTGATGACCGTTCTTTAAACTTTGATGATGCAACTTTAAACTTTGATGATGTAACTTTAAACTTTGATGATGCATCTTTAAACTTTGATGATGCATCTTTAAACTTTGATGATGCATCTTTAAACTTTGGTCATCAAAGTTTAAACCTTGATCGACTTGTATGTTTTGCATCGATAACTGATTGATATAATAACCAATGCAAAGGATGTTTTTTTTATTGATTTCTCGTCTTCAAAAAACAATAGCTTAGCTATCAACAATAAAGAAAATATTAATAAAACGAAGAACAAAGTATATTAAACAATAAAGATAAGATTTTACAACATCAACATGAGTATTACTTTATAAAAGTTATAGCTATCAAATAAAATTATTATTACTTAATAGTTTATTTTCTGGCTTTTATTTCGTATCTTTGACGTTTATTTTAATATTAATGTCTATGAAAAAGTTTTTCTTATTATTAACAGTAACAATGTTACTTATGCTTTCAGGACAAACAGTGAAAGCACAACTTTTGCAGAATATTGCATGCACCGGATATGCATGGGATGTGGTTGCAGATGGTTTAGCCACCTCAATTGCATCTTCTACAAGAGGCGTTGATTCAGGCGGCATGGTATATATAGCACCTACATTCAACCCGGGAAGTGGTGTATGTGCAACAACAGGTGTATGGCCTGCAAGTTTGCAGATTCCTAGTCTTATTACATCAGGACTTACCTACAATCTGCAAGCTCCAAATGCAAATAATGCACTTGTACTTACTAAAGGTGCCTCAGGATCAATTTATCCTGTAGGACATATCTCAGCTTCTAAATTGTTTGTATTGGCTAATTCAGGTGATGGACAAGATACAGCTATTATTGTTGTAAACTTTTCTGATTCTACTTTACAGGAGTTTACAGGAGTAATAGTTCCTGACTGGTGCAATCATAGTGGAGCTAATCTTACAACAGGCGAATTCTATCGTACCGGTAGAAATACTTCTACAAGTTGTAGTGTTAGTATGTGTCAGTATATGTTTGAAGTAATTTTACCTTTAGATGTAGCTAACCAATCTAAGACGATAAAGTCTATTACATTTACTAATTTAGCAAAAGGAAGACTATGTGTTTATGCATTGGGAGGCATAACACCTGCAAACTTCCAGACAATTACATTCCCTCAGATACCTCAAAAACTAACTACATCACCTCCTTTTGCATTAAATGCAACAGCAAGTTCAGGCTTACCTGTAAGTTATACGATACTTTCGGGACCTGCTACCTTAAGCAATGACTCAGTAGTTACACTTACCGGTGTTGGTGGTGTTGTTACTGTTCAGGCTAATCAATATGGTAATGTGCCACAATTTGATACTGCTGCTCCTGTTGTTAATACTTTTGAAGTTGTAGATCCTAACTTAGTGGTCCCAACTGTTGAAGCAAGACATCCTTTAGAAGGAAATGTTTACATGCCAACATTATCTAAGATACAATTAGCGGCAATTTCTAATATTAATTACACACCGCTATTTGCAGTACAGTCGTTGAGTTTTATTATTAATGGTGTAACAATACCTGGTCATGATTTCCACAATGGTCACTTTACAGCTTGGTGGCAACCATCTGCTTACGGTCCATATACCATTCAAATTAAATCAAGTAGTAATTATGGTAAAGATACTTCGATATATGTTAATATCAACGTTGTTGCTACTTCTGTTGACACAACTATTACTACCTTTAATCAAGTTTGGTTAAGTTCTAGTGTAACTTCAAACGAAGCATCATTTGAACTGCCGTCTTATATTGGAGCTTATGATTCAATTTATGCAACTTTATCATTAACATGTCCTACAGGTGGCTGTGGCGCATGGGATCATACTGCTAATGTTGAAGCTAAGAGCCATGAAGGTAACTGGATTGAAATCATTCGTTACATCACACCTTATGCCACTGCTTGTACACACGTTATAAGTATCAATGATTATATGTCGTTGTTATGCGGTAAGGTTACTTTTAGAGTTAATTGCGTAACTTATGATAATGGTTATCTTTATACCTTAACCTTTAAATATAAATCAGGCTTACCTGTGTATAAATACAGTCAGGTAACACAGATTTGGAGAGATAATTATGACTTTGGTCACTACGGTGCTCTTCAACCCATAAGTGTTTGTAATTACAATTACCCTGCCGGAGTATTAGTGTCTAAGTTAAAATTGGTATCAACGGGTCATATGGGTCCTAATAATACTAGTAATGCTGCTGAGTTTTATGAAGCTACTCATCATATATATGTCAACAATACTGATAGTTTTGCACAACACAATTGGGTTACTTGCAATCCTAATCCTGATCATTGTTCACCTCAAAGCGGTACATGGCAATATGCAAGAGCAGGCTGGTGTCCGGGTTCTGTAGCTAAGCCATTTGATTATGATTTGACTTCACATATTGCTGATAATAATATTGCTTTAAAATATGTGTTATATCCTAATTATGTAGATCTTTGCAGTGCTTTTTATCCTCCATGTGTAACAAGTTCAAGCTGTACTTGTAGTGATGGTCTTAATCCTTTTTTAGTTGTTGCCTGTAATTTGATTAACTTCTTTAACGATGCTCCACCTGACCCGGTTATACCTGGTGTTAACGAAGCTAAGAAACTAGGTATTGCTGTTTATCCTAATCCATCTACCGGTACTTTTAATCTTACAGCTAACAACAAACCTGAGCAAAGTTGTAGTGTTTCTATTTATAACTTAATGGGTACACTCGTTAAGCAATTCCAATGGAATGGTGAGAATACTACTTTTAATCTTTCTAATAATGCTTCAGGTGTTTATATCTTGAAAGTAATCAACAAAGATAATACCGAAGTTAAAAAGCTTATGGTTAGATAAGTTTATTAATATTTATTGATAGGAAGAGCTTTCATCAGATTATTGATGAAAGCTCTTTTTATTTAACCTAATGTAAGAATAATTGTTTACTTTTGGATCGAATTTAGATTAAGACATCTTTAATACTTAACAATGAAAAGAATTATTACAATACTTACTGTAGTTGGATTACTTATGCTCTCTGCTCAGCACTTGAAAGCCCAGTTTACCAACATCCCTGTAACCGGATTCAATCAGGATGTGGTTGCGGAAGGTACTGCTACTTCTACATCAACAACAACAAGTGATCTTGATGGATATGGCTATATTCTTTTAAGCTCTGATTACAATCCGGGGGGAAATGGCGTTTGTTTTCCTAATAATAGTTGGAGTATCCCTGATTATAGTATTAACAGTCTTATTACTCCATGCCTTACTTACAGCTTACAGCCTGCTAATGTTAACAATGCTTTGCTAATCTCCGGAAACGGAAGTCCTAAAACTTTAACAATAACCACTCCTATGGTTGTTTCTACTTTATATGTTCTTTATATGTGTAGTACAGGCTATTTGGCTACTACTGATGTTACCGTTACATTTAATGATAACAGTATACAAGTTGTAACAAGCGATTATTTATACAATTGGTGTAGCGGCTCAGCAGCGGCTTCTTCTCAGGTTTACAGAACTACACAAAATACAGATAATAATTGTAATGCCGCAGGTAATTGTCCTTATTTCTCTCAGTTTAGTATTGATATTAGCCCTGCTAACTATAATAAGATGGTTACTTCTGTAACTTTTACTTCTGCTTCTGATGGCTCTATATTAAGTGTTTTTGCTTTGGGAGGCAAGATCGCCCAACCATGTGCAATTCCTACAGCTCAGCCATCTGCTTTAGCGTTTACTCCGGGCATTAGTTCTATTTCAGGTTCTTTTACCGGTACTTCGTGCCTCTCTAATGCTGATCATTATCTTATTGTAAGAACTACAACTGATACGCTTAATGCATTTCCGGTAAACGGAAACATTTATAATACAGGTGCTATCATAGGTAATGCAACTGTTATTGCTTATCAAACCCAAACAACTTTTACCGATTACACTCTTGCTAACAATACAACTTATTATTACCATATCTTTTCGGTTAATTCCAATTGTATTGGCATCGCTAATTATCTAAATACAAATCCACTTACTGATTCTACTAGTTTATGGAATGGTGGTTTCTCATCATCTAATCTTCCAATTATTGTTATTAATACTAATAATGTAGAGATTCCTGATTCACCTAAGATACCTGCCCACATGGGTATTATCTACAATGGTGAGGGGGTTAGAAATTATATGACCGATCCTTTTAATAATTACAATAATAATATAGGTATCGAAATAAGAGGCTCTTCTTCGCAGATGTTTCCTCAGAAGTCTTATGGACTTGAAACACGTGATGTTAACCAAGTTCAACAGGATACTATTGTGCTTGGAATGCCTGCTGATAACGATTGGATACTTTATGCTCCTTATGATGATAAGTCGTGTATGCGTAATACGCTTACGTATGATATTGCCAACAAAACAGGGCATTATGCAGTACGCACCAAGTTCTGCGAACTGATTATTAACGGGCAATATAAGGGGATATATGTTTGGATGGAAAAGATAAAACGAAGTGCTGATCGTGTAGCTATCTCTAAACTAGAAGCTGCTGATTCAACAGGTGATAACCTTACGGGTGGTTACATTATTAAAATAGATAAATCAACAGGCAGTGGAGGTTGGGATGGTTGGGATTCGCAATATCTGACTGATGCCGGCAATACCATTCATTTCCTTTATGATTATCCTAAAAGTACTGATATTATTGCTCAGCAACAGGCGTATATTGCTGCTTATCTCGACTCATTTGAAACTGCACTTAAAGTTCCTAACTGGACTGATCCCGTTAATGGTTATAGGAAATACATGGATGTTAATTCGTTTGTCGATTACTTTATTGCTAACGAACTTTCCAAGAATGTTGATGGTTTGCGACTGAGTACTTATCTTTATAAGAATAAGTATAGTCATGGTGGAAAGATAGTTGCAGGACCTGTATGGGATTATAATATTGCTTATGGCAATGTGGATTATGGTGATTGTACTACATCATACGGTTGGGCTTATCAAACTGTTGAGAATGCTACAGGTGCTGTTCCTTTTTGGTGGGATAGGCTGATGCAAGATCCTGTTTATAAGTCAACTCTTAAATGTAGATGGACGGAACTAAGGCAGTCGGTTTTGAGCATACCTACAATCAATCATTACATTGATAGTATTGTTACTGTTATCAGCGAAGCACAGCAGCGTCATTTTGTGCAATGGCCTATATTAGGGGTTTATACCTGGCCTAATCCCGATCCGATTCCTACTTCTTTTGCAGGCGAAATAACTGCTCTTAAAACATGGATTCAAAGCCGTATAACGTGGTTAGATGCAGTGATGCCCGGCTCAAATGCTTTGCCTGTTGTTAATCTGGGTAGTGATACTGTTGCTTGCCCCGGACAAGTGGTTTTAAATGCCGGAAACCCTTATGCAACTTATCTTTGGAATACCGGTGATACCACTCAAACAATCACTATCAATACTAGTGGAACTTATTCAGTAATTGTCAATAAGAATTATGGTTGTCGCAATAGTGACACTATCACTGTAACTATGAAGCCGATACCTTATGCCTTTGCGGGAAATGACACCGCTATCTGTCAGGGCAACAGCATTGCGCTAAATGTAGTAGGGGAGGGGAGTTATGCTTTCTACTGGAACCACAATGTGTTTCAGGGTATGCCTTTTGTGCCTATAGTTTCGCAATATTACACCGCAACTGTCATTGGGTCTAATGCTTGTATTAATAAGGATTCTATTTTGGTTAGCCTCATTCCTTTGCCTCCAAAACCTTCCATTACTGCGATATTAGGTATTAACGACACTTTAATTTCAAATGCCGGCGTTGGAAATCAATGGTACAAAGATGGGGTTATATTGATGGGCGAAAATGGACAGAAGTTATTGATTTCGTCTTTGGTAAGTGGCACTTACACTGTGGTTGTCACCGATGCTAATGCTTGTAGTTCCGAGCCGGCTGATCCCTTTACAGTTGTAAGTATTAAAGAGAACGCTGATATTAGTAGTTTTAAAGTGTATCCAAATCCTTCAAACGCTATCTTTAATCTTACTTCCGATAAAAGACATGATAAGGCTTGTAAGGTTGTTATTTATAATTATATGGGTAAAGTTGTTAATCAATTCAATTGGGATGGTGAAAATACAACTATCAATCTTACCGATCAAGCAGCAGGAGTTTATATGATGAAGATTAATTATAAAGACACTATAGAAGTTAAAAAGCTGTTGCTTCGTTAAAGAGTTACGAAAAGTGCTTAAAGTTAAAATCAATTACGAAAGGTATTTGGTGATTTAGTGATTTGGCGATTGGGTGATTTATGAAAAAATAAGAGCTATAAGATTTAAAACAATTACCTATTACGCTTTATAGGCAGGTGGGGATTACGAAATGAGAGTTGTTATCATATTATTGATAACAACTCTCATTTTATGTTTCTATTAAGATAAATCGCTATATCACCAAATCGCCAAATCACTAAATCGCCTTCGTAATTCATAATTCGTAATTTGTAATTAATTTAGTTCGCTCTTATCTCAAAATACTCTGTCCATTCTCCTTTTTCATTGTTAGTAAATATAGGTTGACACCTAATCATATACATAGCTCCCGAAACAAATCCATCCATTATTCCTTTTGCATTTGTCATCTGGCGTTCGATAGTGGAAAATATTGTGCCATCTTTACTCAATTGAGTTATTTCAAAATTATAATTGTAACATTTACTGAATGCTTTAACTCTATAATTCATAATCCCTATAATTGTTGAATTCTTAAAGAAAATATCAGGGATAACTTTTGGTTTTTTATCAGCTATCAACTCATGACCAACTTCTACAGGTAAAGTTGAATCATTGTTTATGTTAGCTTGTTTCTCGGTGTCTCTGGAATTTTGTTTGTAACATGCACGTATTTGTTTTTCAAAAATATGTGCCACCGTAGCTTGTGTATGGTCATCTAATGTAGCTACCATTGCATCCCACATCGAAGTATTTAAACCTAAAACTTCGGTTCCGCTGTGTGATAAGCCCGAAATTAGGCTTCCTTTTGCAACTAACTTTGCTCCATACCTGCATATCAGGATATAGAATAATGGTAATTTACGTTCTCTAATTGCTTCCTTTACTTTTATTGAACTCATTATAATGGTTTTATTTAGTATTTATATATTTAATTTTGATAATATAGACTTAAATTACACTGCTATTAAGTTAAAGTCACTAGTTACCAATTTACATTTGAAGTTAAAACG
>JBAXLO010000041.1:0-27016 GCA_037134755.1 Bacteroidota bacterium
ACAAAGAAAATGTTGAAATAAATACTAAAACCGGAAACAATAGGGGCGTTTGTAATTATAATAATGATGCAAATAATGTAGCAACTTATGGCAGGTTGTACAATTTTTATGCAGTAGTAGACTCTCGAAATCTATGTCCTACAGGTTGGCATGCACCAAGTGATAATGAATGGACGACTTTACTTAATTATTTAGGTGGAGATAGTGCAGCAGGCGTACTACTTAAAGGATTCGGTAATGGTACAAATACAAGTGGCTTTACAGCTCTTGCTGGTGGTCTCAGATATAGTTTAGATGCATATTATGGAAATATGGGATCAACCTGTTATTTCTGGAGTTCCACAATTAATAATAATAATAGTGCTTGGGAAATAATTTTAGATAATTTCTCAATTGGAGTAGTACATACTTATGGAAATAAATATAATGGTGAATCTGTACGTTGTTTAAAAGATTAAGATACAAAACATAATAAAACAAAGAGCGGCTGCCTTAATTAAAGACAGCCGCTCTTTGTTTTATATGAATAGTTTTATATTGAAAAGATATTGCCTGCAATAGCTTCCGCGAAAGCGGTATAAAAAAGAATAATAGTATTACCTAAGTATAGGATCTACTAATTAAAGCTAAACCAAGAGGGAGTTATGCCTGCTCTTACCGAATCCATTACATTTCCATTGGCATCAAAGCGAAATACAAAGCCATTTTGAGTGTAGTCGATGGCATCGCTTATAAACAGTTCGTTAGTAGATGGACTTACAGCAAGTGAATAGAAAAGTCTTGTGCCTTTTTTGATAAAAGGTGTTAATGGAATCGCTGTTTCGTTGATTGACATCTTGTAAATATCGTTGCTTACATAATAAAGTGTGTCCTTAGTTGGATTAATATCGAGGCTGGTTGGGGATAAGTATTTACTAGCAAACAATAAAGTCTTTTCGACGCTGAGTGTGTTAGGATTGATGCAAACCAGCGATGGGATTTCCTCATTATTGTAACCGCCGCTGCACAACACCCAAAGCTTGTTGTTCTTATCCATCACCATACTGTTGGGTTCTTTGCCAACTACTATACTATCGATGAGTTTATCTGTAGTTGTATTGATAACTTGAACCGTGTTATTGTTTTGATGTACATAATACTGCGACCAGTTGCAAACAAATACCGTATTATTATACAAAAGCATTCTATCTGTTGCTTTAATGGTGTTAATTTGCCCGGTAATGGTGTTGGTTTGTAAGTTGAGGATATTGATTACAGGACTTCTAAAGTCCGAAACATAAGCTTTCTTATAATCGATTTGCTGAATATAACGAGGAGAAGTCATCCCTGTAATTGTTTTTACTGATGAGAAATCAAAACTCGAAACAACTTCTATCTTACCGGAGTTATTAACAACTATATAAATTAAATCATTCATCTGTTGCATCGACTGAGGCACATCTCCCAGAGGACGTTTGTTTACAGCATAAAAGATATCATTAGCAATAGTATGCGTCTTGAAATTGTAGAAGGAAATAATGCCGTTACCCCATGTATAGTTGCCTTCGCTTATAATAAACATGCCCTTGGCGGGAATAAAATTGGAAGCATCCGTGCTTTGTTCGCCAAAGTCATTGCCTTTGTTGCATGAAAGAATTGTAACGATAAGCATCATCAATACTAACAGCTTAATGATTTGTTTAAACCTAACAGGTTTTGAAAACCTTTTAGGTTTTATCCTCTCATTGAATTGCTGATTTAACATATTATAATCGTATCTTTTCATTTGGAGGTTAAATCTAAACGGATTAATAACTGATAATTTCTTCCGGGCATAGGTTGCCAGGCTATAGCCTGATAATCTATATTAAAGATATTATTAATACTGAACTGGAGCGCTACTTTCTTTTCTTTAAACTTAAAAGAACGTCCTGCAATAACGTCAGTCAGTGTATAATATGGCATATATCTTGTGTTGGATGTATTGGTGAATCTGTTGCCTGTATAATGCACATAAAAAGAGAGGTGATAAGACTTCCATTCAGTTCGTAGACTGCTGTTAAACGAATGTTCGGGGATATATATTAACTGTTTGCCATCAGTATTATCATTAATATTAATCTGCCCTTGATTGTGTGCGGAAGTATAAGTGTAGTTTGCATTTAATCTAAAGGTAAGAGGCTTTATGTTATAGATAAGCGAGACGGAACTCTCAATACCCTGCGACAAAACCTTCTTAAGATTAGAAGGACTCCAGTAACGGTACTGAGCATCGGGCTGCCATAGAATCCAGTTGTTGATATTAGTATAGAAATAAGTAAGCTCCGAAGTTAAATTAAGTTTTCTTTCTTTCTTAGTCTCATACTTTAAACCACCTTCAGCAGAATATCCTTGTTCGGGCAATAAATTAGGGTTGCCACCCGGATACCAGTAAAGATCATTGAGCGTAGGCTGATGATAGTTCTTTGAGATCTGTGTCTTTATTGCGATACTTTTATCTTTAAGAAGAGAATATTCAACACCTAAAGAAGGAAGAAAAGGCAACCAAACATTATCAGAATTCTCCTGACGCAACATCAGGAAAGAAAGCAAACGTTTAGTGATCTGTGTATTGATACTTGCAAACAAAGCAAACTGTTTACGCTCCTTTATATCTCTATAATTACTTGAGTTAACTCTATTGTCTTCGATAGATGTACCGATATTAAACATTACTTTCTCAGAAAGGATATAATTGTAATTAACATTCCCTGAAAGGGAGTTAACTTTATTAACAGAGTTAATAGCTGCAATCTTATTGGTATAGTTGAGGTAATCATAGAACCACGAAAGCTTTACATTCAACTTATGTTTGTCGCCGGTGTTCTTCCATTCAACCAAACTACGCGCAAACTGATTATCCTGAGCTTCGTTCCCCGGCAATGGCTGTACAACTATCGGTTGAGGGATAGCTCTGTTATTATCCTGTAACCAAACTCTTATCGCAATCTCATTGTGTTTGTTTAGCTCACAATAAACTTCCTGTAAAAGGGAATACTGTTTATAGTCTGCATCCTGACGTGTTTGCATAGGATAAGAAGCTGTTTCAATAGCATTGTTTTTAAAAGAGAAGTCGTTAGCAGAAGTAACAAAAGCAAGCCGGGTATCTGAATACCACTTGCCTATTTTAAACCCTGCTTTAACAAAAGAACCATAAGTTGAAAAACTACCCACTTCCTGAATATATTCCAGATGTAATTTCTCTTTCTCTTTAGTGTTAGATATGTTAATACTGCCTCCCAAACCACCCGAACTATTAACAAGTGAGCTACCTCCATGCAATAGATTAACATTATCTATAAAGAAGACATTAAGCATTGAGAAATCCTGCTGACCAATCATAGGAGAGTTAATCTCCATCCCATTCCAATTAACAAGAGTATGAGTTGCACCAGTTCCACGGAAAGAAGCTGTTGCCAATCCACCTTGTCCATAAGTTTTAATAAACACAGGCGAATGAGAAGCCAAAAGATCAGATAAAGTTGCACTGATATTCTCGGCAATAGTTATACTGTCGATGTTAGTTTTCTTAAGACTGTGTTGAGGGTCTAATCTTTCGGACGTAATGCTTATGCTATTAAGTTGGATAGTGTCTTTTAAATGCTGAGCATTAACAGATAAAGTAGAAAAAAGCATTAATAAAATAAATATCGACAAGCAAACATCAGCAAGTAATTGTTTTGGAGTAGCCCAATAACTATTTACTTCCTGATGTTTGTGTTTCTTGTCAATATTTATGTTTTTATTCAATACCTTATATTATTATTTATAAAAGATCTTATAACTAACGCCACCGGTAAACCAACTGCCTGGCATTTGTATGTTCCCTATGTCCTGATACTTGGCATCAAACAAATTGTTTGCTTCTACATATATTGACCAGACGCGTTTTTCAAGATATATCTTTAAATCAGTTGTAAAATATGGAGAATATACTACAGCATTACCTGTAACAGCATCAGAATAAGTGCCCGCTCTGTCATGATAACGCATTGCCCAACTTGCTTTAACTTCATTACAAATGGTATGATCAAAACGAAGCGTAAGTTTGTTTCGTAAATAATCAAGAGCATAATAAGAAATAAAGTCAGAACTCTGTTTCTCTAATGAAAGATAACTATAAGTAACATTTAAAGTGTTAAGGAAAGATTCACTGCCATAAAGTTTCTTCATATCTAGTTGCATCGAAAGTTCAATACCATTAGCAATAACCTGAGTAATGTTTCTGCTTTCCCATTTAGAAGTTGCAGTTGGCTTAACCCAATCAATTAAGTTCTTGCCATCTCTGCGAAAGATAGAAACATGAGCATTTACTTTATCAGTGATGTATTTTAATCCTGTTTCATAAGTTGTAGCTTCCTCAGGAACAAGTTTGATATTGCCCTGATTAGAAGGTCCAACATAATAAAGGTCAGTGTAAGTAGGAAGACGTAAAGACTGGTTAACTGAAGCAAACACTTTGTATTTATCACTCAACTTATAACTTGCATCAGCACTAAAATCTGTTTTCCAACCAAAGTCTGAATTATGATTGATGTAAACACCGGCCGAAACAGCTAGCTTTTTTAAGGTAATAAGATGTTCGGCAAACAAACCAATGTTATCTCTTGACTTACTTTTGGTAAACAATGCCCCAGGTTCGCCGGGTACTTCCTGAGGAGTTGCTAATGGCGTTCCCAAAACATTACTTAATATGCTTTCTCTTCTGAACTCTCCTCCAACAGTAGTTTTTCCGAGAAAAGTATGAACATTTGCACTTAGTTCAGCACCATATACATTTGTTAGATGGTAATTATGTCCTTTATACCATGAAGGCCATGTAGAGGAATCAGATCTGAACAACTCAAATCTATCCTGATTACGTCTATAGTAAATAGTAGGACTGAATTGTATCTTACCTGTGGAAACAAAACCTGCATTAGCAAAGTAAGTCTTTGTTTGTTCAAATTCATTCGGGAAAGCAGATGAGTAAAATTCGTTAGCACCAAACTTTTTGTTAGTGTAACCAAACTGTACAGAAGCTTTTCCTGCATTAGTGTTTAAATCCGATTGATAAAAGATGTTTCCGATGTTGTAATCTGTATTATTTATATAACCATCAGAAGCTTTATTTGAAATTGAAAGATAATTATGAGACTTCCCTTTGTTAAATGATATTGCAGCATTTGTATTGTAGGTCTGATATTCACCTCCACCTGCTGATAATTTAACAAAGTTATCTGTTTGAGTATTTGTTACGATGTTTATTGCTCCGGCAAATGCATTAACACCATAAATCCTTGAGCCGGGACCTTCGAGAATCTCTATTCTCTCAACATCTGACAACTCTACAGGAATGTTCATAGTATGGTGCCCGGTTTGTGGGTCATTAATTTTAACTCCATTAAGAAGAACCAGCGTTTGTTCAAAGCTGCCTCCACGAATACCAATATCAGATTGTACACTATTTGCTCCTCTGTTTCTAACATCAACATTAATGGCGTATTCCAATAGTTCATTGATACTTTGAACAGGAGCTTTAACTATTTCTTCACGATTGATTATTTGTACAATCCTTGACTTTTCGCTGTATAAAGCTGCCGGTTTAGAATCAGTAATAATTGTTTCCTTTAAATTAACGGTATCTTTCTGAGAATAGCTGTAATTAAAGCATAGTAATAAAAGAAATAAATAGGTTAATGTTATTTTTAATTTTGTAGTTTGATTAGACATTGTTTTCTAATTTGATTAATACTTGATGACCTTTTTATAAATGTTATCTCCATTTTCAAGGCTAATCTTAATCAAATACATCCCCTTTGCTAAAGAAGTCGTATTAAGTTGAATATTATAAGTTATCTTT
The DNA here is from genome assembly GCA_037134755.1 of Bacteroidota bacterium. Taxonomy (GTDB): domain Bacteria; phylum Bacteroidota; class Bacteroidia; order Bacteroidales; family JACABE01; genus JBAXLO01. The sequence goes on from JBAXLO010000041.1 coordinate 5,861, forward strand.
TGATTAATAAGTAAGGCTCCGGTTGAGTTATAAATAGACAACTCTGAATTAAGCATACTTATTCCTTCAAAATTAATATTAAGTTTATCAACAAACGGATTGGGGAAAGTGTTTATTTGAGTATTAATATTAGAGGCATTGATGCCGGTATTGCTTGTATTATGCATCACTCCAACTGCATCCAAATCAAAGCCCCCTGTCATAAAAGGAGTAGGATAAGGGTCATTAATAATATGTCCCTGGCTATCTTTTCTACAATATTTCTCTGAGATATTTCCCACTACATCAGTAATCTTAATGTAATTAATATTATTAACATCTAAACCCACGCTGTCTTTGAGTTCTTCCAAATCAAAAGGAGTTCCATAAAGAACTTTGTATTTCCCTGCAAGGTTATTTATTTTAGTAGCGTCAAGAGTTTCAAATCCTGCAACCTGAATTGTATCCTGTGTTAACGATACTGAAGGAAATGTAACATAATGAATGCCATCAGTACTTACAGAAACAAAAGCTAACTCTAGGAAAAGTCCATCAAATGAGTTCTCAAATACAGCAAAATCAAAACCCTGCCCATTTACAATTGGATGATTGAAAGTTAGGATAGCTTCACCTCCATCACCAAGACTGACTGTGGCATTATCAGCGACACCCAATGCGTCTGTATTAGAACCAAACGAAGCATAATGATTACCAATAGCAGCAGGGTCTTCTGCATTTGTGTCTGCAATATCAAGATATCCCCTTACAATACTACAAGTAGTTGCCCAATCAATAATATCAGGACTATCCTTACTTATGGCTGTAGAGCCCGTTGTTCCAGCAGCTGGAGGATACTGTGCTTTAGTTGTAAAAGCAATAAAGAATATAAGTATAATTACAAACTTTATTCTCATAATCTTATTTCTTACTAATCTTCTTAACCAAACTTCCTTTAGGAGTAGAATAAGTAATAAAGTAAATACCTGATTGAATATTACTCAAATTTATAATGCCTCCTTTAAAGTTCTCTATTGATTTTATTTCCTTTCCTGTAATATCAGTTAATGAGATTTTTCCTGAAGTTCTTTCATTAATTATAATATTGATATTATCTAAGCATGGATTAGGGAATACATTCATTATTATTTGCTGCTCTTTTAATTGAGAGATTCCATTTGTAGGAGCGTTCCCATTAAAATTATCAATGCAGAAATATGAAGGAGTATTCATCCCATAGGCACCGGTATCTGATGAATACAAAGTGAAAGCAAGACTATCAACTGTACCCAATGATGTGAGGTCGCACCATTTCCAATCTTTTACAATATAATCAAGGCTGTTGTTGGCATATCTATAATCTGCAAGATAGAATAATACAGAGTCAGAAATAATGCCAGAATGATATCCTTGAATTTTCAACATAAACCAGTCAGGATCATTGCCTGTAGTTCCACCAAATTTTTTAGCATAACTATCACCATTAAGCATTGATAAATATGCATAAGTATTATTAGTGACATATAAACCATTAATAACCTTAGCAGGATTTAATTTAATAATATTAGGGATTGGTTTATAAGATACCCAGTCAGCTAATACAGAACTAACTGCATAGGTAGTTGAGTTATTAAATCCTTTTCCGGCAATAGCTGAAAACTGATTTGGTAAGCCTGTTGTAATTGTGTCAATTTTATTACTGTAAGCAAAACCACTCCATACATAAGCAGTTCCACCATAACTAGTATATGAATTTGGAAAGAAGTAACCTCCATCCGAAAAGCCTCCTGACATATCGGAACCGTTCCAGAAAGTATCAACAGCTAAAGTAAGATTGTCGAAAGTTGCCACTGTTTGAGCATTTAAATTATGCCACTGAAAAAAGCAAAGCAATATTGCAGCTGCTGTTAAGATTTTTAGTTTCTTCATTACGAAAGTTTTTAAAGTTTAATATTTAATTTATTTAAACTTCAAAACTTTTGGATCTTTGTGTGAATTTAATAGATAAGCTATAGAATTCAAACTCGCTTTTTAACCCGAAAGCTTTGAATATATATTTTGTATTGGTAGGTCTTCTGACTCGCTCTCTCTTTATGCTGCCTTCCCGTCAAATAAATGATAGTGACAATAAAATGCAAAAGAGTATTAAAGAGCTTACAGCAGCGGGAACTGTTACCGGATTTCACGGTATTCCCTTTTAAGTCCTAAATGGACACCAATACAAATGCAAAAGTAAAGAATAATATTTATATATGATGCTTAAAATTTATTATTTATTAAAAGTTATTAATAAATATGTTTAAAACACTGAAGTCAAAATATAAAAAAACAAAAGCCTGGACTTATGATCCAGGCTTTATAAATTAACACTATTAAAATTAACTTAATATATAAACATTAGTTCTTAAACTCTTTTAAAGTAGTCATTAGTTTTTTACGACTGAAGAATATTCTGCTTTTTACTGTACCTATTGATAACTCTAACTCTTCTGCAATCTCTTTATATTTATATCCGGCATTATGCATTTCAAATGGAACGCGATGATCTGTTTCTAATTTATTAATTCCATTTTGCATTTCCTTTATGAATATTTCAGATTCTGGAGAACCTAAATTAGATTTCCGAGGAATATTCAGAAAATATAAATCTTCTGTATTATCTATGATTGTATTAGCTTTAGCGTTTCTTCTATAATTATTTATAAAAGTATTTTTCATTATTGTATAAGTCCACGCTTTGAGGTTAGTATTAGTTTCAAACTTGTCTTTATATGTAATTGCCTTGACATATGTGTCTTGAACTAAATCTTTGGCGTCTTCTTTATTCATCGTTAATGAATATGCAAAATACTCGAGGCTATCTTTTAAACCTAGTAAGCTATGATTGAATTCTATTGCTGTCATATAATTAAAATTTATTTGTTTAAAAATCGTTTAACAAAAGTACTGCTAAAACTAAACAAAAACAAATTTATTTTAATATATTATGTTAATTATAGTTAAAACGCTCGTAATAGTATTGTAATTGAGTATTTTAAAAATTGAATTAAAATTAAGCTTCTGTAATCCAAAAGTGGTATTTTATTAAACAAAAAAAATCAACCTCGTAAGGTTGATTTTAAATCATTTAAGTATTAAAATACTTATATAGACATTTTGTCTTTAAATTCTTGAATTGATGTTACTTTAACAACATTATCAGGTAAAGCAAGAGTATATTGTTGGATTTGTCTGCCTGCAACAAATATTGATTGATTTGGAAATTGAGATGATATCTTATTTAGGAAAGATTTCATTTCTGTATTCGAATATGCTTTATTTACACAAGTAAATAAAAAATCCGGAGATTTAAAATTAGTTATTTCTGATAAATCTTCAAATGGTATTGATTGTCCTAAATAAATAATTTTATGGCCGGCTTTACTTAATACATAACGATAAAATAAAAGTTCTATTTCGTGGTATTCTCCTCTTGGAAGGAACATCATTACTAATTTTGAATTTTTATTATGCTGGCTGTAGATACCATCTATTGCTACTAATAATTTCTGTCGTAAAATGTTTAAAACAAAACATTCATGAGCAGTGTTGATATTACCAGTTTGCCATAATAAGCCAAGACGATCTAAGAATGGAAACAAAACCTCAATAATAGTATTCTCAAAGCCTCTATTTATAGAAGCATTCGAAAGTATATTTTGAAATTTATTATCATCCAGCTCTGTCATAGCTAAAATAAGTTGATCAATTTTAGTATCGCCTGTAGATACTCTTTGAAAAACATCGATGATTTTTTCATTTAATTCCTCATTAGACAATCCGGCTAAATGTGAAATCTTTAGTCCCATTCTACCTAAAGCAGCAATGTTCATAATTTTATGAAGATCTCTGTCGGTATAAAACCGAATATTAGTAGATGTTCTGTGAGGAGTTACTACCTGATATCTTAATTCCCAGATACGAATAGTATGGGCTTTTATGCCAGATAGTTTCTCAAGATCTTTTATTGAATATTGGATCATTTTTTTATTGTTCTTAATAACAAAGTAAAGAACAAAATATTTTAAAAATTGTTTCATCATATTTAATAAATACTTCCTTTATTGTTTAATTTAGAATCATTCTAAATAAGTAATATCCTTATTAATCTTGCATTATTAGCTGTTTAATGTGAATATATTTTATCTTTAAACAATATTTAAATCGAATAATTTAAAAATAAAAAAAAATTCTCTATACTATATTATATAATACGCTAACTTCGCTGAAAATTTCAAAATGGAAACATATACGAATAAAATTTCGATTAAAAATTGGGCTGAAGACGATAGACCAAGAGAAAAGATGCAGTTAAAAGGCAAGAATTCACTGAGCGATGCTGAATTGATAGCTATTTTGATTGGCTCGGGAAATAGAAATGAATCTGCTGTGGAACTCTCCAAAAGAATCCTTGGAACAGTTAATGATAATTTAATTGAATTATCAAAATTATCAATTAATGATTTGGTGAAGAATTTTAAAGGGATTGGCGAGGCTAAAGCAATTAGCATTATTGCTGCTCTGGAGCTTGGCAAACGCAGAAGGAGTTCTGAAATTATTATTAAAGAAAAAATATCTACAAGCAAAGATTCTTTCGAGTTATTACATGCTTTGGTTAGCGATAGCCAATACGAGGAGTTTTGGATTGTTTTGCTAAATAAAGCTCACAAAATAATTAAAACATTAAATATAAGCGAAGGGGGGATAGCAGGCACTGTTGCTGATCCTAAAAAAATTTATAAAATAGCACTCGAAAACAATGCTTGTTCTATAATATTGTGCCATAATCATCCTTCAGGAAATATTAAACCCAGTGATAATGATATCAGGCTTACCAAAAAGCTGAAAGATGCAGGTGCTATGCTGGATATTCAGGTGATTGATCATATTATTATTGGTGATGATACTTATTATAGTTTTGCTGATGAAGGGATTTTATAAGAAGAAGTGCCGATAAATTTAGCACATCAAAATCATAAAAATATAGCTTAAGCAGATTATAAATCGAACATTTCTTTAAGTTTACTCATATATTATATAATAGGAGTGTTTTTTAAAGAAAATTGATTTGGGTGTTATAAATTATTTCTACATTTGTAAATTAAAACAAATACAGATATGAAAACAATTACAATATCAAAATTATTGCACATCACAGTCATGTTAACATTTCTTCTTCCATTTTTTTATACCGGTTGTGGTGCTGTTAAGAATGAAGGACCTTTTAAAGATTCTGACACCAAAGTTAAGACATCGTCAAAAGAGGGGAATTTAAAAGACTCAAATAAAATAATTAATTCAACTCATACCTCAAGAATCGTAGCAAATACTTCTGCATCTAAAGATTCTACTTTATATAAAAAAAAAACTAACGCTAATAGTACGGATTCAATAAATCAGAAGAAGGATAAAAATGATGAACAATTATGTGATAAACTTGTAGAAAAGATTCCGGCACTTGCCATCATTTTAATCCCTTCCTATAAAACATATTCAGGACTTGGGACATTGATTAATTTGTTAGCTTTCATTAGCTGGTTTTCAATATTTATTTCATTCCTATTTCTATTATTAGGAATCACAATAAAAATTCTTGAACCCAATTCAATAAAAATTATAGTAATTATAGACATCCTAATTTTAATCGGAATTTTAATTTCTAAAAGCCCAAGTTGGAACAGCGAACGTCTATGGGGACTCTGGGTATGTGTAGTTACAACTTCTATCCTACTAGCTTATGACAGTTTTATGTTATTAAATAAACCTGATAAGGAATTATTATAAAGCTATAAATTTAAAAAATACTTACTCAGCTTTTATTAACAGAAAACTGTTATTTAGATTTGGCAATTTATCAAATATCTCTTTTACACTCTTTGTTTTATCAAGAGTTATCACATTATTTGTAGTTGCAAAATAACTAACTAATTTTATTGAAGTCGGGCTTACTTGTTCGGCACTTATAATAAGCTCGCCAAAATTATTTTTAAAATTAGCCGTGTCCAGATTATTTATCAGTATTGATTCTTATTCTTTTACAAATTTCCTCACCACTGTTTCTTTATCTGAGCTTAGCTTTAAGATATAAACCCCATTCGCGAAAGCGGAAATATTTATAGTAGCTTTCTTATTAATATATATTGTATAAACGGTTTGCCCGATAAGATTTATTATCTCTAATGTTTGTTCTGTATTAAGGTTTGTTTCTATGGTAAGATTTTCTTAAGTGGGATTGGGGTACCCTTTTCTTAACACAGTCGTTCAGCTTTTGCTATAGTTTTAAATCAAGATACCACTAAAAATCCGGTGGATGCTTTCATTTATAATATTAATAAGACATCTTATAATGTTTATGCCTTAGGTAAAACTGATGGTATAAGCAAAAATCCGCTGGGTGCCTTTCCACCACTGTGGAACAAGACCCACGGAGTAATTTGCCTTATTCCTTCGCCACGGAACAAGACCCAAAAGCTTTTTGGTGTCTTTCCACCACCGTGGAACAAGACCCACGGAGTAATTTGCCTTATTCCTTCGCTAAGGAATACGACCCAAAAGCTTTTTGGTGCCTTTCCACCACCATGGAATAAGACCCACGGAGTAATTTGCCTTATTCCTTCGCCACGGAACATGACCCAGAGAAATAATTATTCCATTTACAAACTAGATATCACAATATATTAGCATTTTACATAATTCTAAAAATTAATAATAACCATAAATAAAATAATACAAATAATATGAAAAATATACCAAACGATTTAAACAATATGATTCTCTAGAAAATGTCATGTATAATAATATTTTTAGATCTCGATCTATTTTTAAAATCGACGCATTAAAAATGAGAATGATAAGATAATAAGATATATGGGACAAGTTAGTAAATCAATATATTATTATGAATGAATTATAACAAATAATAACAATAGAAGACTTCAACCGAGTTATAAATCTAATAGGCTTTAATACCTGACCCCGTATAATACGAGGTCAGGAAAGATTGTTTTCCTAAAAGCCTAAAAGCCTAAACCCCTAATAGCCCTGTCTTCAACTTTAGGCATTTCAAACTCCAAACTTTAGGCACTATTTATTTCCTAAAAGCCTAAACCCCTAATAGCCCTGTCTTCAACTTTAGGCATTTCAAACTTCAAACTTTAGGCACTATTTATTTCCTAATAGCCTAATAGCCTAAACCCCTAAAAACCCTGTATTCAACTTTAGGCATTTCAAACTTCAAACTTTAGGCACTATTTATTTCCTAAAAGTCTAAGAGCCTAATCAGCTAAAAGCCTTGTCTTACAATTTTAGGCATTTCAAACTTCAAACTTTAGGCACTATTTTTTTCCTAATAGTCTAAAAGCCTAAAAGCCTTTTACAATTATAGGCATTTTAAATGCTTCATTCATAATTCATAATTCATAATTCATAATTCTTTACCCACATTAGGAATAATTGCTTAATTTTGCACAAAAATTATACAGATGTTACAGTTAAATTATATAAGAGAAAATACACAAGAAGTTATCGACAGATTAGCTGTTAAGAATTTCAAAGCAGAAGCGATTATTGCTAATGTACTTGATTTAGATACCCAGAGACGCGAAGCACAAAAGCTATTGGATGCTAACCTTGCCGAAGCTAACAATCTGGCTAAGGAGATTGGCATATTATTTAAATCGGGCAAACAAGCCGAAGCTAACGAACTAAAGGCAAGAACTGCTGAACTAAAGAATCAGGCTAAAGAATTGTCGGAAACTCATGATAAAATTGAGAATGATTTAAATCAATTGTTGGTTCAGATACCTAACCTTCCACACTCGTCAGTGCCAGTTGGCAAATCTGCTGAACATAACCAGAACATACATCAGGAAGGAATACTACCCGAAGAAGGTTCAAAACCTGTGCCACATTGGGAGTTGTGTGCTAAGTATAATATTATAGACTTTGAGCTTGGTAACAAGATAACCGGTGCAGGATTTCCTGTTTACAAAGGCAAAGGAGCAAGATTGCAACGTGCATTGATTAATTTCTTTTTAGATAATGCAACATCTCAGGGATATTTGGAAATACAACCACCATTGATGGTGAACGAAGCTTCGGGATATGGTACCGGACAGCTTCCTGATAAAGAAGGACAAATGTATCATGCAACGGTAGATAATCTATATTTGATACCTACTGCTGAGGTTCCTGTAACTAATATTTACAGAGACGTTATCCTAAACGAAAAAGATTTCCCTGTAAAGAATACAGCCTATTCAGCATGTTTCCGTCGCGAAGCAGGTTCTTATGGTAAGGATGTAAGAGGATTAAATCGTTTGCATCAGTTTGATAAAGTGGAGATCGTACAAATACAACATCCTGACAACTCTTACGCAACATTAGAAGAGATGAAAGAGTATGTGGCTTCTATCTTAAGAAAGCTTGAGCTACCTTTCCGTATCTTAAGGCTTTGCGGTGGTGATATGAGTTTTACTTCAGCTTTAACTTATGATTTCGAAGTGTATTCGGCTGCTCAAAAAATGTGGCTCGAAGTAAGTTCTGTTTCCAATTTCGAAACTTATCAGGCAAACAGAATGAAGCTACGTTTTAAAGATAAAGAAGGAAAAACAAGATTGGCTCACACACTAAATGGGAGTGCTTTAGCGTTACCTCGTATAGTGGCTGCATTGTTGGAGAACAATCAAACTGCCGATGGCATCGTTATTCCAAAAGTGCTGGCTGCTTATACAGGCTTTAATATTATTGATTAATATAATGAAAAAGATTCTTTCTATCGTCTTTATTATAAGTGTAATTGGATTGCTGCTAACTACAAGTTGCAAGCATAAAGATAACACGCAATATAAGTTGGCGCAGATTGATTCTCTTACTTTAATATTGGATAAAACCGAGTTGATGCTTACTGAGCTTAACGATGATAGTATAAAAGCTATGATGAATGATACTCATTTAATGCATGATGTATTGTTGTCGGTTAGTAAAACTAAGTTGAAGACTCTGGAGATCTCAGATAATAATCAATTGGATAGTATTGACAAGCAGTTTAAAGAATATATTGAAATTCACACAAAGAACTTAGAGGAATTCAAATACTCGCGTAAGCAGCTAACTGATCTTAAATATGATTTAGAACAGCACAATGTTAACGAAAAAAAGTTTGATGAATATTATCAAACAGAAAACACTTCCGTTAATAATCTGTTTAATATCGTCAGTTCATCACTTGACAAAGTAAAACAAAACATTGAAAAGTATAAGCTGATGAATCCTACGATTAAAAAGTTAATGTTCGAGAATAAGTTTAAGATTAATAAGGAAAATACCGTTAAATAGTTTATCAAATAAATATGAAGAAAATACTTGGGTTAATATGTGTGATGATGTGTTTTGTAACTGTTGTATCTGCACAGACTACTACAGACGAACAGCTCGCTGCTCAATATTTTCAGAATGGGGAGTTTGACAAAGCTGCTGATGCCTACGAAAAGTTATTCGATAATACTTTTAATCAATATTATTATACTAATCTTTTGCAATCTTTATTAAGTGCAAAAGATTATAAAAGAGCAGAAAAAATTCTTAAAAAGATTATAAAGAAAAACCCTAATGAACTTAAATATAATGTTGATTTGGGTTTTGTTTACAATACTTCAGGCGACAATAATAAAGCCATAAAACAGTTTCAGGAAGCTATAGATAATCTGACAGCCAATCAACAACAGATATATGATTTGGCTAATGCCTTTACGATGCGTATGCAATATGATTATGCTTCGGATGTTTATCTAAAGGGTCGTAAGGTTATGAAAACACCTACATCTTTTGCCGTAGAGTTAGCTATGATGTATGAATTAAGAGGAAAATATCAGGAGATGATTGACGAGTATCTTACACTTGCCGAAACAGATGCCAATTATATTCCGGTGGTGCAGGCTCGCCTTCAGGCTGTTTTAAATAATGATAAAGAGAATAAGAAAAGTCAGGTTTTAAAGACATCTTTATTGCGCAAGTCTCAAAAGAATCCTGAAGTTAAGATTTACTCTGACTTATTAATGTGGTATTCGCTACAAACAAAAGATTTTGAGCTTGCTTTTTCTCAAGCTAAATCAATTGACAGACGTTACAAAGATAATGGTGCTAAGGTTTATGAGTTGACAGAACTTTGCATGTCGAATACTGAGTATGATATTGCTATAGAGGCCTATCGTTATTTAATTACAAAAGGAGAAGAAGGACCTTATTTTTTATTAAGCAAAGTAGGATTGCTCAATGCTAAATATCTAAAAGTTACCTCATCAATAGTTTATAGTAAGAATGATCTTACTGAATTGGAAAAAGAATACACAAGCTTCCTTACCGAATCGGGCAAGAGTGCCAAGACTATATTATTGATGAAAAACCTTTCACATATCTATGCATTTTATTCCAAAGAAATAGAAAAAGCTGTAAGCTTACTTAATGAGGCTATTGTATTGCCCGGAGCTGATAAAAATATATTAGCTGAATGTAAAATAGAGTTGGCTGATATCCTTTTATTTTCAGGAGAAGTATGGGATGCAACGCTTTTATATTCTCAAGTCGAAAAGTCTTTTAAGAATGATCCTGTAGGATATATGGCTAAATTTAAGAATGCTAAATTATCTTTCTATATAGGTGAATTTGATTGGGCAAAGGCTCAGTTGGATGTGCTTAAAGCGGCTACCTCCAAGCTAATTGCCAACGATGCTATGGATCTTTCGTTATTAATTAGTGATAACATATCCGAAGATAGCTCAACTGTGGCAATAGGGTATTATGCTAAGGCTGATCTTCTTGTTTATAGAAATCAATACGAAGAGGCTTTAATAACTCTTGATTCAACCCGTTTGGTAGGTTTGACGCATCCTATTTTCAATGTGGTTTTATATAAAAAAGCAGAGATTAAGATAATGCAAGGTTTGTATAAGGATGCTGATAGTCTTTTGCAGAAATATACAGATATGTATCCTAATGAACTACTTGCTGATGATGCATTGTTCCTTCAAGCGCAGCTTAATGAAGTCCATCTTAATGATAAAGTAAGGGCAATGATACTTTATCAGGAACTTATATTTAAACATCCCGGCAGTATTTATGTTGTTGACGCTCGTAAGCATTTTAGAAAGCTAAGGGGCGACCAGATTAATTAAAAACATTCCTTTATGGATTATGTAAGAGCTAAGAAACATCTGGGGCAGCACTTCCTCAGGGATGAGAATATCGCATTTCAGGTTTCGCAAAGTATATCTAAGGATACAGTTAATGTGTTGGAGGTTGGACCGGGAATGGGTGTGCTTACCAAACATCTTTTAGCAAATAATGATATTAATCTTAATGTTGTGGAAATAGATCGCGAATCTATAGCATTTCTACATAAATATTATCCTCAGTTAAATGAAAGAATAATTGAGGGTGATTTCTTACAGATGGATGTCGAAAAAATCTTCGCGGATAAATATGCTATCATCGGTAATTTTCCTTACAATATCTCGAGTCAGATTTTATTTAAAGCTTATGAGCATCATGATAAAGTGGATGAAGTTGTAGGTATGTTTCAGAAAGAAGTAGCTGAACGAATAGCTTCTAAGCCGGGCAAAAAATCTTATGGAATATTAAGTGTGTTGTTGCAGGCTTACTATGATATAGAATATCTTTTTACAGTGGAACCGCATGTATTCGATCCACCGCCAAAAGTTCAATCGGCAGTTATAAGGCTGAAAAGGAATGCTACAACCCATTTAAATTGTGATGAAATCCTTATGAAAAGAGTTGTTAAGATGGCGTTCAATCAAAGACGCAAAACATTAAGGAATTCTTTATCTTTTTACACCTTTAAACCTGAGTTTGTAGAAACAGGAATGCTTACCAAGAGAGCTGAACAATTATCTGTTGAGGATTTTGTAATTATGACAAATGCCATTGTTGTTTCAGAATAAAAAAGAAAATATCTCAACTAACAAATTTTAATTCTTAGTTAAGAAGATCAATTTTTATAACACTATTTATACGCTTTCATTATTTCGATTTTGTGTTTTTAAAGCAATCTCTTTCTCCTATCTCATTATCATCAAACTCCCTTTATACTCCTTCTCTATTCCACTATCTTTACCTTTAGCCTTTATAATATAAAAGTAAGTTCCATCAGCTAAAGGATTGCCTTTATATTTACCATCCCAATTATTTTTATAGTTATTATCTTCATAAACGATAACACCCCAACGATTGAAAACTTGCAGATTTATTTCCCAATTGATAGAATTTTTTATTGCAAAATAATCATTTACACCATCTCCATTTGGTGTAAAGATATTTGGTATTACCAACGTATCCTCACAATCCTTATACATTACATTTATAGTGTCATAAGTAGTAATATTATAATCCGGAAAATAAGCCTTTACCCAATAAGTTCCTGCTTGTGTTACCTTATAGGTACTATCTGTACTCCCATCTTGCCAGATATATATGGCATTTGGCATACTTACTTTAAGTTGTAATATTTCCCCATCACATAGCATAGTATCATTACCTAAGTTAAACTTAAAACTACACTCACATACTGAGACATCATCTATGTAAACATATATTGCACTATTAGACCAATTTATATTATTATCAAAGTTACCTAGTGTTAAGTATTTTTCACCGCCATTTGCTATAAAACTATTCGATTTTTTAAACCAGTTTATCGTATCAATATTAAAAATATTATTTTGAACTTTTACCCCATTGCAAGAGAAAGCAGTATCATTATCTGGGACAGAATCTTTAGTAAAAAGCAAACCTACAGAATCTAATATAATAATATTAGTAAATGAAGAATTAAAAGAGTATTCTGCAAGTGAGATATAGAAATTTGCACAATATCTTTTATTTTGTATTAACGAATCATTTATTTTTGTTTTTATTCTTTCTCTATAATCATAAATTGGGTTTGTATTACTATAAATACAAGCACCAGAATATGCAATACCTTTATGTGCATATTGAAACCCCGTAAAATTTAGAGGGACAGAAAAAGTACCAGGCCAGGAACAAGCATTATAGTATTCAGTACTTGCGCCCCACCAGTTAGTTGCTTTAAAAATATCTCCAGAACTATTTGGACAAGAACTATATATTTCAAAAGATGGATTTTGTATATAATTAGAACTTAAAATAAGCTGTCCTTGTATATTAAGTACTAATAATAGAAGAAAGAGAAAAATTATGTTTTTTAAATATGTCATTAGAATGCAAAAATAAGTAAATCCTGTCATATAGACAGGATTTACTTATAAAAGGTTGTATTATTTATTTAAAATAGTTAATTTACCTGATGAGAACTTAGTTCCATTAATAGTAATTTTATAGAAATAGAAGCCGTCAATTAAATTACTTACATCAATATTCTTGATATAAACACCTTTCATATTATCAGTAAGTACCAGATTGCCCATACTGCCATAAACTTCAATTAGTGCATTATTAATAACATCTTTAAATTCTATAGTAAATTGTTTATGTGCTGGATTTGGATATACTTTTACAGTATTTTCAGTAATAATTGGTTGATTGTGTACTGGAGGTTTTGCATACTCCAGATTAAGATCTGTAGGATCTAAATTCAACATTACTCGTGCAGTATATACTGCATTTCCTCCGGCATAAGGCGTAAGAGTAGCAATTGCATATAAAGTATTATATTGATCATCTGTAAAATCATAGATTCCGCTTGCCCAGGTATCTAAATAAATATTGTCAACAATTTTGCGGTTACTATTAATAAAATCATCACCAACTACCTGTTCTAACATTTGTTTGGCAAGTTCTATATTTTGGGCATCCACGCTTTCCTGTATTTCCAAAATCTTGCCATAATCTGAATTTTTCATTAACTCATAAAACTGCAAATATACATTATCATCAGTACCACCCATATTAACAATCGAAAGGTTTTTGCGTAAAATATCATATACATATTCGCGATCTGTTTCCTTATATTGCTCTTCCAAAAATGTATATATTTTCTCGTCTCTCACTATTTGTCCCATTGCTGCTTCACGTGCATCCAGATTATCAGGGACACTATACCCCACAGGATCTAGACCAGTACCAGTTGGTTTATTACATTTACATATTGCATTTTGATTAAAAGCAGGATTTATATAAATTCCTGATTTTGGATTTGGATTATATTTTGGATCAGCAGTATTATCGTAAAAGTAAGTAAATCCAGGAGAAATTAAACCTCCACTTTGATCATCGTACATTCTTTTACGCAAAGGTGGAGGGTTAAAATTATTCCACTCGTTGCAAGGATTATAAGCATCTGCATTCCCTATTAGAATGCCCTGATTGGTAATAACAGAACCACCCCAAAACCTAAAACCATAATAGTTCTCATCCATTTTATTGCAATCAAACATGGTTTTTTCTAAATGTCCATTGGTTAAAATTCCATTACCCAAATTTATCAAATGGTTTTGGAATACATACGCATTTTGGCAATCACTCATCCAAATACCTCTTATGTTATCAAAATCGCCAAGTGCATCAAAAATTGGATCATTTCTGCTAATTAAATTAAGTGTTATTTTAATTCCATAACAATCGGCTACCGTTATTCCACAATGAGTTTCACCAATTGGTATTGGGGTATTAAATTGATAATGATTCAAAATTGTATTTTCAGTGACTTCCGTTAAATTAGGTCTGTCAGTATCTAATGCAGAATTAACACTCATTAACGAAATACCATTTACTTTATCGGTGATATCATTATGCTTAATTATACAATTGCTCCCTTTTATTAAATACATAGTGTTTCTTACTGATATACCTGTACCTGGTTTTACTAAAGGTAATGTTGTAAATGATGAATAAATTGAATTATCCTCTATATCGGTATGTACTTTGATATCAACCAAGCTAATTCCATTGTAGCAATTATCAAAATTATTATTAAGTAATACATTTTGGTATTGATAGGAATATATACCTGTAGCACATCTATTGAAATAATTACGTTTGATATTAGTACCACCAACACTTAAGCTATTTTTATCCGATTTAGCATTAAAAGCATATACAGCACCATCTTGATAATATTGTAAAATTGGATGGGGTTTTGTCCAAGGCGCACCCCACCACCAACCAATTATTGTTGGCACTGTACTAATATCATCAAACTCATTATTATTAACTATAATATTCGAATTTAATGCATATACACCGTATTGCATTGTCGAAAAAATATTTCTATAAGATGACATTGCATCATCTCCAATAGTAATATTGTATATATTATTGCACTCAATACCTTTATATGTTTTTAATCCAAGTAATGGATCAAATTGTAACGAAGTAATACCTTGAAATTTTGAATTATGTATTGATACTGGATATGGTAATCCCATATCTAAGAATGAATTTGTGTATCTAACTCTTACATTATAATAATTATTTGTAAACAATGAGTTATCAATAGTAATAGGTGCTCCATCTTCAGAAACCAAACCATAAATAGCATCTTCAATTTTTGAACCATCTTGAATTATAACTTGTGATTGTGGTGAGTTTACATATATACTATCCCACATAAATTTGCAACCTTCTTGTAAAGTTGTCCCAACTATGAATAATTTAGTATTTGATCCAACATTAATTGTTGCATGAGGACCCATTTTAAATGTTTTATTAGTTATATAGATATCTCCTGGTCCATTAAATGTTACATTACCATTAATATAAAAAGTAGGGTCTGAAGTTATATCTCCTTGTGAATAAGTATTATTATATAGATTTGGAATACCTTTTATGTTGCAACAATTATAAATATTTAATGAAGCTGTACTAGAACAACCATTATCATCAGTAATTATTAAAGTTAATACATCTGGGTAATTATCAGTTGGAGACCAAGTTATTGTAATCGGATTAACATTCCCTAATTGTGAAATTGTACCATTAATTGTTTCGCTCCATGAATAATTAAACCCATTTGGTGCACTATATATATTTTCTACATCACAATTATTATTAGGTCCCGTTATAATAGGTGGAGGTATCGGTCCAACTGTTACTGTATATACAGTAGGTTGAACTGCATTACAAACACCATTGCTATAATTAACACTAATTGTATTTGTCCCGTTAGAAGTCCATGTAACTACAATACTATTGGTAAATTGCCCTGAAGTAATAGTTCCCCCTGTTATTGACCATATATATCCTGTTTTCCCAGCTTCAGTATTATAAGTTGTTGTCCCTCCAATACAAAAATTAGATGCCCCATTAATAGTAGGTAATGGCGGATCTACAACATTTACGGTTGTATTAGCGGTAAGTATGCATCCTGATTGTGGTGCATATTGTAATGTTCCGGTAAATGTAAAAGTAGTTGGACTAGACGCTATCGGAATTGCATTTGTACTTATACTATTTGTAGGATTTAAGATATTGCATGTAGGATTAGAACTCCAATTAATGGGTGTATTTAAATTACTTGAAAGTGTTGTTAAATATCCAGAACAAATTGGATTAGGATTAGCAGTAATTGTAAGATTCGGTGGAACAGGTACTATATGCACTTCATCTATATAATAATAAGCTCCTTGTTCCCATCCTGTAGAGCTTGTATATGTTACAGGTCCAAAACCTCCAATTACTATATAGTTTATAGGATAAGTTGGGAAAACATTATAAGTTATAGTAGTCCAGTTTATATTAGTCATATAAGGTGTTAGTGGATAGTTATCTTTCCAAATCCAAGTTTGATATGGGAAATCAGTATTATAGGGAATAGAATGAGTTATATTTTGTCCTGATTGGCCATTACTACCTATATAAGGATAATTTTCGCTTAAAAATACTCCTATATTATCAACAGCGTATTTATATTCACAAGCTCTACTTATATTAAAAGTTACAGTATATTCAAGACCTGGCAATAGTGCCTCTTTAAGTGGTTCGTAAATATATTCTTGATAACCATAATATTCATGACCTACAGCTGATAATGCTACTCCAAATCCAGCATATCCTTTATGTCCAGTTATCATATCTGGTTGGTTATTACAAAAGTTATTTTTAGGAACACCTACTTCATTACCTGGCCAACTAGGATTGCTTAGATTTATTGCATCTGCATTAAAATAATCAGGACTAGCATCATTCACTGATCCCCAGGGACAAGCAAGTCCAATCTGACTAGTATATGTTGGTATACTTGTGTAGTATTCAAAATTACCATTACATACAAGATCACAATTATACCCTGGAGTAATAGGACTTGAACTTTGTCCATCACGACAGTTATAAATAATATCACTACAATTTAAAATTTTTGTCCAAATATCCAATATGAATTTTACTGAAGGTGTTAAAGCAGGTTTAGTTATTTTAACATAATAGATATTCCCAATTGTAAGTGTGTTTATATTAAGCATTAAATTATAAGCATTGTGCGATGAGTCAACTAAAGTAAAATTATCACAATTCCCTGAATAGATATAAATTCCAGAAACTGTTTCACGTAGAGTATCTAACATAGAAACTTGCAAAGTTAAATTAGGAGTGGTAGCCTGATAAATATACCAAGCAATAGTATCATTTGCTGATAATAATTGAATTGCAGTATCAGAAGGATATAAATTCTGAGCATTTTGACAAGTCCCTTGCCCAAAACTTTTGGCAGTTAATCCAATAACTGCAAGTAAGAAGATAAAAAATATTTTTTTCATTTGTTTGAAAATTAAATTTATAAAGTAAGATAATTAAAATTAATTTGATTACACATTCATATTATTTCTTAGAATGCGGTATATTAAGAAATATATTTCTCAATTTACAATATTTATATTACTTTTGCCATAAATCTCCTTTCATTTTTTAGTTAATAATAATTGTTTGACGATAGTTAGTTTTTTTATTAAATGAGGGAGATTTTTCTCCTTTTATTTAAAATAAAATGCAATAATACAAATTAAAAAGCTTTAAATTAACAATGTTAATTTAAAATATTTAAAATAGAGTTTTTATTTAAATTAAATTAGGCTTTAATATTGCAAAACAAATAGTTGCAGAAACGATTTGTAATTATAAATATTTAAAATGAGATAATATTTTTAAATTGTATTTTAAAAATCTTTTTACAAATAAGATAAAATTATTTTCTACTTTTGTAAAAAAAAATTACAATGAAAAATATCAGATTTTTAATTGTTGATGATGAGCCTTTGGCACATGAATTACTCGAGAACTTATTACAATCCATTCCTCATTTTGAATGTATTGGTCATTTTTATGATGCAATTAGTGTACAGTATTTTTTGAAAAGAGATACTCCCGATCTTATTTTTTTAGATGTTGATATGCCGGGTTTAAATGGTTTAGAATTATTAAAAAGTATTGATGAAAAAATAAATGTAATAATAGTAACAGGGCATAGAAAATACGCAATGAAAAGTTTTGATCCTAGAGTTATTGATTTTCTATTAAAACCGGTTAGAGTTGAAAAATTAAAAATAGCTTTACAAAAATTTATTGATAAAAATAAAAAACAAGATTATTATGATAATATTGAATCTAAAATCAAATCTCATAATGAATCAATAAATTATTTTTTTGCTAAAAATGATGCAGGTAAATTTGAAAAGGTATTGTTTTCAGATATTGTCATGGTTACAAAAGATTACAATGACCTAAATCTTGTTATCAAAGATGGCAGTAAATTACATACACCTTATAATTTAAATTGTTATCAAGCTATACTCCCCGAAAAAGAATATGTTAGAGTAAGTAAATGTAGTGTTGTTCGTAAAGATTGTATAATAAATCATACTGATAGTACATGTACACTTAATGTTGATAATTCCAAACCTATAAAAATCACTAAACGTTATATACATGAAGTAAATAAACAAAATAAATTGGTAAATTAACAAAGAATTCCAGAAAGAAGTAGTGTACATGTTACGTTATTATCTAATTGTTAGTAGTATATTGATAATGTTCAAAGTTTTTTTAAACCACAAACTATTATTCCAACAGTCACCATTGTCCTCCATCTTTCTAAGTCGCAGCAATGCTGCTTTTCAACTTCAACAGCAATAATTTCTATAATTAGTTCGCAACTCTGCTACTATGTTTAACAATCCGAATCCTTTTTGTCAAACGTCTCTGTTATAGCTCCTTTTTAAGAGGTTGGAGTTATTCTTAACTTTTCATGGGAAAGGGCGTGGAAATAAAAAACAAAAGCCCAACCAAAATTTGATTGAGCTTTCTTTGTCTTAAAGTCCTCTCCTCTCAGAAGAAGATTTAGGTGAGGTCATTTTGTAATTCGTAATTAACTTATAGGAACCATCATTATAGTTATTATTTCATAATCAATGTCAGTAATTACTACCAGTGCAGTGTAAACCTCATACCCAAAAGCCATTGCACTTATAGTAAACGTTTTTATTGGGAAAACAGCATTAGCACTCGAACCATCCTTTCTACATTTAATCGTCATATCCAACTCCGGCACATTTATCATAACATTACTAATTTTTGCATTAGTAGTTGATGATAAAGCTTGAAATGATTTTATAACAGTAGCTTCACCCGTTTTAATGTGTCTTATCCCCGTATGCACAAGTTTAATAATATTTAAGTAATCATCTAAAATTGCATCATTTATACCTATTAAACCATACATAGCATTTGTCATTCTATTTCTTATAAGACTAATAATTTTCCTACGTGTAGCATTTTTAACTTTTATTTTACCCGATTTGTTCTTAATATTTGTTTGTGGTCCGGGTCCAATAGTTTTAAAAGCTGTATTTGCTTTCGTTAAAGCTGTAATTATAGCAGGTGTTATATTATTATCTGTCAATGCAGTGGGATTCTCTGAACAAATAGTTAATAAATTTGTCCCAAAACTTAGTAATTCCGAATCACGCATTTTAGATAACATTGAAGGTGTACACTTCACTTTTTCATAATCTTCCATATTCTTAGCCTCAAAGAAATGACCGGCTAAAGGTCGGGCAATCCCAAGTATGTCTTTTTCCAACGTCTCGCGTAATGTACCTTTATCTTCTGTAGTACCTATGGTCTTTAATTCCAAATTATCGCATTGCGCTTCATAAACTGTAAGCAATGCTTCATAATCAGTAAAACATCCTACAATACCTAAAAACTGAGTAAATGTCAATGTGTTTGTTATCCCAAAAAGCCTAAGCCTTCTAAACATTTCAATGTAAATAGCATCTTCGTCTCTCATTTTATTTAATTTTTGATTTGTTTTTAATATTATTTCTGCAAAATTAATACTTTTTCTGAGATATGCAACACTTATTTTTATTTATTATCAATAGTTTTCAAATTACTATTTCTTAATTCCCTT
Source organism: Bacteroidota bacterium (assembly GCA_037134755.1). GTDB lineage: Bacteria > Bacteroidota > Bacteroidia > Bacteroidales > JACABE01 > JBAXLO01. Next base: position 26,271 of record JBAXLO010000041.1, read on the forward strand.
TTATTTTCAATATTTATCAAAAATCTAATTTTGTTTTCACTAATAATTACAGTCTTTTCAGTATAGTATGTCTATATAAAATTATGCCTTTCCACCGTAATTCGTAATTATTTTCCAATTTTAGGCAATTTAGGCAATTTAAGTACTCTTTTCCACCGTAATTCGTAATTCGTAATTCGTAATTCTTGATAAAATCATCCATTAATACAAAAATGCTTCCTTTATTTCCCTGAGGAGCACCGCATTTTCCCGTTGCCTCGCCTCAATTTCTTCTTGCCTCGCCTTAATTTCGCTTTGCCTCGCCTCGATTTCGCTTTGCCTCGCCTCAATTTCGCTTTGCCTCGCCTCAATTTCTTCTTGCTTCGCCTTAATTTCGCTTTGGCTCGCCTTAATTTCGTTAAGCCTCGTCTCAATTTCGCTTTGCCTCATCTTCATTTCCCTTTGCCTCACCGAGTTCTTTTTGGGGCTAATGCTGTTCATTCCATACTAAATATAGTTCGTACTAGCTTAAATACTAATAGAATGTACAACAGAATTAATAATTAAGAAAGGTGTGTTTGTTACAAAAAAAGCCTTCATCAACTCATTGATGAAGGCTTTTTTTGTTACTTTTAAACTCAATTATTCTTTTCCAAAATCAGGAGAATATTTTTGCATAAACTCTTCAATTTTTTCAACCATAAAAGTTGGCCCTGCAAAGATAGGCGTACGTTGATGTATCGTTTTTGGTTCTATTTCTAATACTC